>DATMSL010000161.1:0-12470 GCA_035565435.1 Dyadobacter sp.
ACTCCCGCACGATCTGCTCGATGGGGGCTATTCTCGGATCGGGAAAGCCGTCTTCAATTTTGTACAAAGGCGATGGCCCCTTTAATGTGTTGGCTTCAATGTTCGCATCGTTAGGGATTGGCCCGTAGCCTGTCTGCTTTATCAGTGGATATCCGGGTTGCCGGCTTCGCACCCGATTTTTACTATTCCCCTTTATGACCCTTGTGGAAGTATCAGGCAAATGGCTGGAAATATAGACGCCGCTTCTGTCTCTGGTCTCCACCCAGCCTTGCGCTGCCAGCTCCTCGTAGGCCGCAACTATGGTTTTCCGGTTGATTTGTAACCTCTGCGCCAGCTCACGCGAAGAAGGCAATGCATGCCCGGGTTTTAAAATGCCTTCACAAATCAGCTGAATAATCTCAGACTCCAATTGCAAATAGAGCGGGCTGTGCTGGCTCCCTTTTTTAAAAGAGATCTCGAGAATTTTTTCAATCATAACTGGACCCATAGGTATTTTCAAACTGGCCCGCTAAGGTAGCCAAACGAATAGATAATTTTGCAGGGTATCATAGTTCATCAAACATTTTAAACTAATTAAATCATGCCAAAAATAACATTGAAAACAGCCATGGCGCTGATAAATAGCGGGCTGCTGGTGAGCCGGAAAGGAGATGTACGATGAAAGCGATCATTGTGACGGACCAGGCTGCGGGAACAGCCGGAATGAAGTTAGCGGACCGGCCCGAACCACAAGGTCTTGGCAGCCTCGATGGCGCAAACTATGGTGATGTCGTCGTCCGGGTTCGTGCATCAGGATTTACAGGAGATGAGCTTGCATGGCCTTCTACATGGGTCGACCGCCTTGGTCGTGACCGGACGCCTTCCATTCCCGGCCACGAGGTGGCAGGAGTGGTCACTTCGCTCAGTTATGGAACGACAGGATTTTCAGTAGGACAGCGGGTGTTTGGCCTTACCGACTGGACCCGCGACGGCTCACTCGCAGAGTATGTAGCGGTTGAGGCACGCAACCTTGCACCGTTACCGGCAGACATTGATTTCACGGTAGGGGCAGCCCTGGTTATGCCGGGCCTGACGGCTTGGCAGGGATTGTTCGAGCATGGCCGTCTCCGGCCGGGCCAGACAGTACTCATCCATGGTGCTGCCGGTGTTGTCGGTTCAATGGCAAGCCAGCTTGCGCGCGAAGCCGGAGCCTACGTCATTGGGACAGGCCGGACTGCGGGACGGCAGACGGCATTGGACTTCGGCGCCCACGAGTTTGTAGATATGGAAAGCGACTCCCTGGAAGATGTCGGGGCCGTCGACCTTGTTTTCGATATACTGGGTGGTGACATTGCGAAACGGTCCGCAGGCATCATACGTCCCGGGGGAACGCTCGTAACCATCGCCGGCCCTACCGATGCACGGCCTGCCGGCGGTTTGACCATCGATTTCATCGTGGTGCCTGATCGTGCTCAATTGACGGAGCTTGCCGAGCGAGTGAGGTCGGGACGACTGAGGACATACATCGGCAATATAGCAAACCTTGACGAAGCGGTTTCCGCATTCAATTCCGCCAAACCAACCAAGGGTAAGACAATCATTCGTGTAGGGCCATGACGGCAAGGGAATGGCGATGTTTATCCTTCTTAATCATCGCCTCCCTTTCCCTGTCTCAATGGTTGAAATTCTCAAACCAGGAACTGATATTAGTATCAGACCGGCCGTTATCAATTAACTACTTCCGCTCAAAAACAAACGAAATGAACCGATATGCCCAAATTCTCTTAAGAGTTGCCATCGCAGCAACAATGCTTTCGGCAGTGGCCGACCGATTTGGTCTCTGGGGGGCACAATCCGGCTGGGGTAACTGGCAGAATTTTGAAAAGTACACCGCGCAAATTACTTCGTTCCTTCCAGGCATTTTAAGTAAGTTCTCAGCCTATGCGGCCACCTTTTTTGAAATAGTGTTCTCGATTATGCTGGTTTTTGGCTTTAAGACAAAACTAGCTGCCATGGGAACTGCCGCTCTTTTGTTGATTTTCGCAGTGTCAATGGCTGTCACACTCGGGCCCAAGGCGCCCCTCGATTACTCTGTCTGGTTAGGCAGCGCCGCTGCGTTTTTGCTCGCTACACAAAATGACGGCGATGTGAAGTCATAGAGCTGAAAAAAGGACGAAAAATCCAGTCACCGAAGGCTACCAAAATCTCAATGTTCATTAAAATTCAGCCATTTGTTTAGCAATCATGATGATCCCGCTGAGTACCATCATCGCAATAGCCCATTTGCGGAAACCTTCGTTGGATAGTTTTTTGAGAAATCGCTTGCCCAGCCAATTTCCAGCTGAGGCGCCCAAACCCAATGCGAGCCCCCATAGCCAGAGTTTTCCTTTTAACGCTCCTAATGCGGCATAGCTGGAAATCTGGGCCAGGCCTATCAGAAAAGAATTCATCGTTTTTGTTGCGATCATTTCTTCCTTTTCCAGACCATAGTTGAGATAAAATGGATTTAAAACCGGTCCGGTTGCACCGATCAGCGTGGAAAAGAATTCCACAAAGAAACCAAGAGGAACAAATCCCTTCAGGGGCATTTTGAAGGATTTGTCTTTCTTGCCAAACCGATATTGAAATACCGTGCTGATCAGGAAAAGGCCGATTACAACTTGCAGCCATTCCAGTTTTAGATTAGTGAAGACGAATGCCCCAGTCACAGTACCGATGATTGCGGAAGGCAGATAGTACCTGACAATCCGCCATTGGATATCCTTCCAAAACAACAGAATTCTTACGGGTTCACCAATCAGGTTTCCCAAATTAATCAGTGGGGGAGCAGCTTTGGCGCCGAGGAAAAATCCAATGGAAGGAACAAGCAATAAGGACCCTCCACCGCCAGATAACGTGGAGACAATATAAGCTCCGGCTCCCAGAAGGAATAGAATAACATATACCCATAAGGAGTCCTGAAGTGTTGCCATGGGTCAGGCTTTGGAATCAGACTTCTAAAGCGCCCAGTTGCCTGATCAGCGATAAGTTGTCGACAATCCCGTACTCGCGGATTACCTTACCACCACTAATATCCAGTATTGTAAGCCCGCTGACGTTCACCTTCTTTCCAGCGGGCGCGACCCCGAAAAGCGTATCTTTCTGATGGGTGCCGGTGTAGGTCCATTTTACAATTGCCTTGTTATCATAAACATCTATTTCGTGGATGGAGATCCTTATGTCCGGGAAGGAGTGATAAGTCTGCTTCAGTACCTGCCGATATTCGTCAATGCCGACGAGATGTTTCTGAAAATGCGTGTACTCGACATTCAATTCACTATCTGCCCACGTGTCCAGCAGGAAATCATTACCTGCATTCCAAATCTCCATGTAATTTTTGGCTATTTGTTTGGATTCGATATTTTCCATTTGGTCAGTTTCGTTTGTGTAGGTTCATCTGACAAAAATCGGGCCGCCAACATCAAACCGTCAAGCTGGGCCGTCACCCGGCCGGCGGCTACTTCTTTGTGAATTTGTCGATACTGACCCGTATCTTCCTGTCAGGCATCTCCTGGATTTCCATCAGCAAGGTAATCTTGCCCGATGCCCCTTCCAGTTTAAGGGTTACATGCCGCGGTTCAGCCGAAGAATCGTCAAACAATGCATGAATCACCGTTAGTCCCTCGGTGTAAGGGCTTTTCCAGTTGCAAGTATCCGAAGTGATCGCCCCTGACATCACCTGATCCGCATTACCGGGTTTGATAACGACCCTGGTTTTGCTGATTTCGATCGTACTCGATTCATCGACAGTTCTTTGTAAAACATCGGAAGCGTTAAGATACTCAGTTTTCGAGGCGGAAAGGATTACCTCTTCGCTGCACTGGGCGAAGCTGCGGAATTGTACAAAAAGCAGTAGTACAAGGAGTAACAATAGATTTTTCATATTTCATGGCTTGTTTTAATGTAAGTAAATATATGCAATACCTTGTACTATCCAATGCATGGTACAGGGTATTGCATATATTTGGGATGTGCGGTTGTTTCAGCGGATGTATGGATCAGCCAAGGAGAGTATTTTGCCCGGGAAGAATTTGGTGTTACATGCGGGTACGGACAACAATCAGAAGCGGAATGTGATCGTCAGGTTCGCATTCCTGGGCGCTCCCGGAAACAGGCGAAAGTAATTTTGTGCGCCCAGCCAATAGGTCTTGTTCAGCAAATTTCCCGCATTCAGGGCCAACTGAACATTGCTTCTGACCGGCGTATAATACAGCGCGGCATCGAAAACCGTAAATGCCGGCACGATGAATGCGCGGGTAAACCACGGTACCTTGTTGCCCTGATGCTGTACGCCCAATCCGATTCCGAGCCCTTTCAATGGGGAGAAGCCCCTGAAGTTATACCGCGTCCACAAATTGGCGCTATGCCGGGGCGTGTTCTGTTTTCTGGCGCCGATCAGGCCCTCGTCCTGGTCGCGGATGATCACCGCGTCGATAAAACTGTATGAGGCGTTTATCTGCCATTCGGGTGTGATGTATCCGGCGAGGTCCCATTCTATTCCCCGGCTGCGCTCAGCCCCGCGGGTTACAAGGCGGTCGGGGTTTGCCGGATCGTTGGCGTTCATCAGGATGTTTTTCTGGACGATTTCATACAATGCAAGGTTTATCCTCAGCCGGTTACCGGGCAGATCTGCTTTCAGTCCCAGCTCTTTCAGATTGCTTCGCAGCGGATCGAACTGACTTCCGGCGGGCAGCGTGCCGGTTTGTGGCATGAGTGTGACGGTATTGGATTGAGGTTGAAAGCCTTCGAGATACGTACCGTACACGTTCAACGCCTTATTAATGGCATAGGTCAGCCCCAGCCTTGGCAGCACAGCGGTTTTGTGCACGGTAAGTGTGTTAGGTGCTTTGTAGTTGGTAATATCCTCAAACCATTCGTGTCGCAGGCTAAGCAAGACGGTCAACTTGCTAACCTGTATTTGCTCCTGAATGTAGGCCGCATGGGTGGTGGTCAATGCGGAAGGTAGCGCGGTACGGACGTTCAGGTTATAATCTTCCGCGTTCCGGATAGTATACACCGGGTTTTGCAGGTCGAAATGGTTCACGTTTGGTTTGGGGAGTGTTCTGCCGTTGACTGTGATCGTCTGGTAGCTGGCGGCGTTGGCCGGGATAAAGGAGGATGCCACGGTGCCGTCTTTCAGCAAAAAGCCCCTGGCGGCGTTTTGTCCGCCTCCTTTCAGTTTGCGCCAGCTGCTCAGGTCGTAGCCTGCGAGCAGCATGTGGGCCATTTTACCGCTGTTGAAATTAAAATTGAAGTAAGCATTTACATTGTCGGTGTTCCAGTACTGCTGGCGCTGCACGAATTGCATTGCGGCAAGGCTGGTTACCGGCTGGTTATCGATGTCGGGCGCAAACGCATTGGTGGTGCGGTGCTCCTGCAAATCTTCTGTCCAGGATTGTTTCATGTACGAGGCATTGAAACTGATCTGCGAAGTCAGCTTATGGGCCAGGCTGCCTGTGACGATCACCTCTTTGGAATGGAAGAAATCGTTGGGAGCGCCCAGGTTCAGCGCGATTGGCGTGCTGTTCAGCCCGGTTTTTCCCGCGATTGCTCCGAAAATGGGTTGGCCGCGGTCGAGCGTTCCGTTCATGTTGCTGTAAATCAGCTCCGCATTCAGCGCTGTTTTCTCATTAGGAATGTAACTGATCGACGGCGACACGAGCAGGGCTTTGCTTCCGACCATATCCCGGAACGAACGTGCCTGCTGAAAGGCGCCGTTCAGGCGGTAAAGCAGCGTTTTCGATTCATTCAGCGGACCTGTGAAATCCAGCGTGCCGCGAAACGTACTGAAACTGCCTGCGCTCATGCCGACTTCCCTCCGCTCATTTGCCAGGGGCTTTTTGGTAACAAGGTTAATGCTTCCGCCGGGATCAACCGATGAAAAGGTAGCGCTCGCCGGTCCTTTGATCACCTCCACGCGCTCGATATTGGTCGTCAATGGTTGCAGAAAATAGTATTGCCGCGTCCGCATCCCGTTCACGATCTGCCCTTCCTCATTCTGGCTGATGCCGCGGATCGTATATTGATTGTAGTAGCTGGTCGGGATCACGCCGCTGGCTATCTTCACCGCATCCGCCAGCTGAAATGCCTGCCGGTCGGCCATCAGCTCCTTGGTAATGGAGGCGATCGACTGGGGAATGTCCTTGTTCAGGGCAGAAACTCGCGTGGCCGAGAAAGAATAATCGCTATTGTAATCTTTCGCGGCGCGGCCGGTCACTTCTACGGTTTGCAGTTGGCTGGCCGCGGACTGCAATTCGATACGCATGTAGTCGGGCGAGGCTTGCAGTCTGGCCGTTTTGTAACCCATATAACTGACCTGAATGGTGCCCCGGCCCTGCATTGAAAATTGCCCGGTGGAATCGGTAACCGTTCCGGCGCCTGTTCCGATGAGGGTAATCGTGGCCCCGGCTATCGCGGAGCCGGTGGCCGCGTCCGAAACCGAGCCCGCTATGCGTTGCGCGGTTGCGGGTAATGCAGCAAATAAAAACAGCAGGGTGAAAATTCTGATCATATAAATGGGGGCATGGTGGCAGTGAAGTTCTTTCAAACTGTTTTCAGGTAGAGCGATTCCAGTTCGTTGGCCGAAATGGCGGCCGCATCAATCACCGCTTGCAGGGTACCTTCTTTCATGATGCCAATATGACTCGCCACTTCTTTGGCCCTGAAAATGTCGTGCGTCGCCATCAGAATCGCGGTGCCCTGCGAGGCGAGCGTTTTAATGATGCCGGAGAATTCATTGGAAGCTTTCGGGTCCAGGCCGCTGGTGGGCTCGTCGAGCAGCAGTACTTTGGCTTTTTTGGCAACGGCTATGGCGATGCCTACCTTTTGCCGCATTCCCTTCGAGTAGCCGGCCAGTCGCTGATCAAAAGCCTGCGACTGCAATCCGGCAGTCGACAGCAGGTTACGCAGTTCAGTTGTGGGATAATCAAAACCGGCAAGGGCCGAAAAATATTCCAGGTTTTCGATGCCGGTCAGGTTCGGGTACAGCATGACCGTTTCCGGAATGTAGGCCAGGTACTCCTTGATTTCCTGCGGGTGATCGGCTACCGAAACGCCGTTGATCCGGGCCTCGCCGGCAGTAGGCTCGATAAAGCCCAGGAAGAGATTGATAGTCGTGGTTTTGCCCGCGCCGTTCTGACCCAGCAATGCAAAAATTTCTCCCTCGCCGATGTTCAGGTTCAGACTGTTGAGCGCGGTATGGTCGCCGTATTTCTTAGTAAGGTTTTTCGCTTCAAGCATTTTGTATTTCTTTGATTTGAATGAAATTTTTCCTGAAAAGCAGCAGGGAAACCGCCGCTAAAAGCAGCGTCCAGCCTAGTATGGCGATCGCCCCGCCGGTAATGACCTCGTTGGTATAGGCATTAGGCTGATAAGCAGGGTATCCGGCCCAGTCGATGCTTTCGGTAGGGGTGTTTTCAAAAATGAAGGGATAAAAATATTCGCGGATCTGCCGATGGTGCGCTTTGACCGATTGCAGGTAACGGATATGACTCGTCAGGTCGGTATTGGCCACCTTGTTGAGCGATTGCTGCGCGGCGATTACCGGATTGAAGCCCGCGATGCGCTCGGAAACCGCCTGGCGTTGATACAGTTTTTTAAAGAGCTTTTCCGAAGAATAGGCCGATTCCAGGTCACCCGAAAACTGCATCGCATAATACCAGCCCGGCGAATAGCGGTCGTCGGGAATGGGATATTTGCGGTACTGCGGATATACGGCGTAAAACTTTTCCATGGTCGGCTTTTTAGGCTCATCCCACCTGGCATGGTAGCCCTCGCGCTGGCGGATAGCCGTTTCTGCCGCTTCCGGCACCGGGATCAGGCGGTTGACCGCAATGTTGGCCACTCCCGGAAAGAGCATGCAGAGACAAATCCAGATACAAACCAGCGCGGTAGCATTAAAAGCGGAACTTTTGCCCAGGGCAACCACCAGCATCGAAAGTGTGAACCAGAAAAGCACATACAGTAGCACAACTACCAAAAGCTGAAAAGTAGGCTGGGAGAGGGGTAACCTCAGCCATATAGCAGCGACAACAAACAGCAGGACCGTCGCAGCAGAAATGCCCGCGAGCCGGACCAGCAATTTGCCGGCAATCGCCGCACGGATGCTTCGTGTGGTGGTACGCACGATTTTCCAGACTCCATTTTCCTGCTCTTCCGACAGCGTATTATAGGTAAATGCGATGATCAGCAGCGGAAACAGGAAAATGAACACGAAAGAAGCATCCAGGTTCCCGACCAGCAATGTCAACGGATTGGTCAGCTCGGAATCATACAACTGCCCTTCAATGGCGAGCATTTTTACTTTGAGGCTAAACGGGTTCACGTCCCGCTGGCCGATGGAAAAGCCAGCCCATGGTGAGGCAGGATTGGTGGTGTAAAAGAACGGATAGTAAGCCGTCGTGCCGACTGGTTTGCCCGTGCCATGTTCGACAATCTCCTTGAGATGCTGCTGCTGGACCATCGGTACCGATGCAATTGTTTGTTGCTGGCGGCTGATCACCTGGCTTCCGTGGTAAAATCCATAACACCCGAAAAGCAGCAAAGCCATGGCGCACATGAGCACGGTCCTGCTCAACAGGAAGTTTTTGGCTTCGAGGATTAATACTTTTTGCGGCATTTTCATAGCTGGAATTCACGTTTGGAGGAAACATAGGCCAATGCGGCGAACCCGCCAGCTACCCATACAAGCAAGGCAGCGAGACTATATGCGCCGGCCGCCAGATTAGCGGTTACGGGCACCGGTCGGAAAGTGAAATCGGGCTGCTGTTGCCAGTTTTTAGCACTCACCTTCTGTTGGTTATCGTCCTTGAATTTGATCTGGGTCAAATGGATTTCGTTGAGCGTTTTTGTTTTTTCAAACCGGTACTTTTCGGTTTGCTTCTGAAATGCTGTAAATGTGTCGAAGTCGGTGCCGGACAGGTTCATCGAGAGGTTGCGTATCGAAAGGTAGGGATCGGCGAAACTGAGGAGCGAGGATACCGCATTCTGTGATTTGTAGATGTTGATCAGCCGCTCGAAATGCTGGTTGAAAATACGGGAAGTAATATTTTCGCCCTCCTGCATCACCAGTGCGCCGTAGTTGACCGGCAATTGGGAAATCGAGTCGACATTGTATTTTTTGAGGGTGGCTGCTTTCAAACCTGCAAAATGCGGATCATCGGGGTTGTGGCTGTCGCCTTCCTTGCTCACATCGGCCAGGATAGCCTGTTCGAATGCAATTTTATCGGGGGCGTCGTATAAGGCGCTGCCCAGCGTCTGGGCGCTTTTAGGCAGTACAATACAAAACAGCATCCATATCAGTACAAGCAGCATTAAAGCGTTTCTACCCGATTTACTCACCGCTGAAACTCCCACGACGAGCATAGTGATCACCAGGAAATAGAGTGCATACAACAGAACTATCAACAATATACGCAGGGCCGAACCGGGATTGAAACCATCCGGGATGACAGCAGTACCCAGGACAAGGCTCAGTGTCAGAATGGGCAGGAACAAAGCCCAGCTCACGACCGTCAGACCTGCGGTTTTCCCGAGCAGCACATCCAGGTAAGATGCCTTTTGGCATAGCAGGATTTTGAGCATACCATTTTCTTTGAGCCCTGCAACGGTTTGAAAACCGATGAAAATGATAAAAAGCGGCACGAGCAGTTGCATGACCATCGCCATATTCAGCTCGCCGAAGCGCAACATTCCATTCGAGAATCCGGCCTCACTCATATTGACGGTATTCTGCCGGTGGGCTTCGAGGAAAACGGAATTGCCGACATAGCTGTCGAGCCCGAAATCGAAAAAGCTAAGCGGCGATTTTTCGCGGAAAACCATGTACCCGTAGTGCGCCACCCGGTGTGGGTGCCGGTTGGGCTGGTTCATCCATTGATCATGTACTTCCTGGTGCGCCGCATGCTGCTGCCCGTTGAAATTGTGAACGTACTGCCAGCCCGTGAAAACGGCCAGCAACGAAACCACCAGCAACACCGCAAAGAGCGCAAGGGGTGTCCTGCTCCGAAAAACGGAATGCCATTCCTGGCGGGCAATAATTTTAATAAAAGAGAAATGCATTGACCTGAATTGGTTATCACCCACCTTTCCAAAGAAATGGCGGATGGAATAATGGTGTTTGTGCAATAACGTTGCAAATAAAAACCAAATTGATAAAAATGCAACAATGTTGCATTTTTAATTGAGAAAATACTTGGATAGGTGAGGTTGGGAGCTGATTAATGTATTTTCGCTAACTTCCCAACTCAACCAACCTTTGTCCGATGTCGCTATTTGAAACCGTTTTTGTGATTACACCCGCCGTCAGCAGAGAGGAAGCAACCGGAGTTGCGAAAAGACTCCTCGAAATACTGGATAAGTGTGGTTGTAAAGTATTGCACAACTTACATTGGGACTACGTTAATGGGGCCGATCATACCTCGCCGGTGCCTGGTCGGTTAGCTTCATTGGAAAACAGGGACATCGGATATCATTGGCTGATCGAGTTCCAGGATCCGACTTCAACGGGAGTTCCTTCATTAGAATTTGCTTTCAGACGTGACGAAAGGGTACTGCGTTACACAACAGTTAGATTATCAGGCTAACGCTATTTTTTTCATATTAAATCATTGCAGCATGAATGTAGCACAAATTGCATCGCGTTTATCCGACTATTGCCGCAACGAACAGTTCACCCAAGCCCTGGAAGAACTGTATGCGGAACATGCGGTGAGTATCGAGCCATTCGAATTCCCTGGCTTCGACAAGGAGACCAGAGGGCTAAAAGCCATGTTGGAAAAGGACAGGAAATTCAGTGCGATGGTGGAATCCAGATATGGCACTACTGTTTCTGAACCCTTGATTGCCGGAAATACATTTGCTTTTATCTTAACCATGGACATGAAAATGAAAGGGAGGGATCGTGAGAAGCTACAAGAACTGTGCGTTTACACGGTAGAAAACGAAAAGATTATTTCCGAGCAGTTTTTCATGTGACAAGGAAGGGCATGGGCGGATCCCGAATTCCTGAGCAAGTAAGTTCTGAGCTATTTCCAAATTACTATGAACTACTATACAATCCAGCCTCCCGCTGAACTTGCAGAATACATCCAGTTTTTCTGGGTATTGGACGGTTCGGCCACGACACAGAAACCGTTCCATCACCGGGTGCTGGCGGAGAGCGCGCCCGAGTGGATATTTTATTGTAAAGGTCAGTTTGAGCTCTCTGGTGCCGGATCCGAGCGGCACAGGACGCCAGCTTCCTGTCTGTCCGGGCAAATGCAACATTTTAAGAAGCTGTTTACCGCGAGCGATTTCTGCCTGTTCGGTGTCTACCTTTTCCCGTATGCTATTCCGGCCGTCTTTAATCTTCCAGCGCATGTGCTTAGCGACGAGACTGTTGACACCCGTACGTTGCTTGGCGCGGATGGGCAAATGCTTGAAGAAATCGTGTTAGCGGCTCCGGATCACTTTGCGCGTGCCATGCTTGTTTCTGAGTTTATGTTGCAACGGCTGGCACGAAGTAAAGAAGTAAACAGCCCGGTTTTTGCTTCGATCAGGCGAATTCTTCATTCGTCGGCTGCATTATCTATTCCTGAGCTGGCAGATGAATGTTACCTGTCCCGAAGGCATTTTGAAAGAAAATTCATCCATTACGCTGGATACAGTCCGAAGCAGTTCCAGAGAATCGCCAGGTTCAATACGGTCATCAAAGGATTTGAACAGCCGCCCCTGTCGCTGACGGAAATAGCGCACAGGTGCGGTTACTACGATCAATCCCACTTCATTCACGACTTTCGCCTGTTCTCCGGATACAACCCGAAAGCTTTTTTTTCGCAGCAAAACCAGGTAGCTGATTACCGGGCTCTCGAAGAATTTCATCCCTGATCAGGGATTGGAAAAATGGCGTGATTTTACAATTTTCTCTGTTGGGTGGTGCCTAGCTTTGCCCAAAAAAGCATTATGAACTCACATGATAAGGGCATTATGAAAAAATACGCTTCGTTCATTTTATCGGTGTGCTTACTTGTCGCGCTTTCTTTCTGGATACCGGAGCAAGCATTTGCTCAATCGGCAGGTAATGAAGCTTCGCAGCCTGTTACCGGCATCACGGCAGGGCGGGCCAGGTCCCTGATTGGGGGGGCAATCGCGCTGGTCAGCCTGATCGTCGGCTGGCGGGCCAATAAAGGAAACAAGCGAACACAAGCCATCATCGCCTTGTCACTTGCGGGGGGAGCCATTATCCTTAGTATTATACACCTTAACACCTCTGCCGGTGCGGTCTTCGGTTCAGGCAGTGGCAAAGCAGGGGCAATTGTCGCCCTCGTGCTCGCACTGATCGGCGGAAGCCTGGGCGGACTGTCGTTCCGTCGCAAGGTGGAGTAAATACCGGTGATCTGTCAATGGGAAATTAAAGGCGCTGGCGTCGAATAGTTCTTATATATCGCAGAAATGCCGATAAGGCTGCTAAAAAG
>DATMSL010000162.1:0-7582 GCA_035565435.1 Dyadobacter sp.
TCGCGCCCGATGTGCGCATTCCCGCGAGCGAGAAGGATTGGACCGTTTTTGTCCAGCGGTATTATGCCGAAAGGGACAATGCAGGAAAGTAATAGGAGGATATTTAAATAGAAAAAGGCCGGTCCGCATCTTCGGAAACCGGCCTTTCGTCATTACAACTGTACATTATGCGCCTTGCTGCGCAGGGAAATTGATCATCCAGTTTACACCGAACTTATCCTGAAAAGCGCCGAAATAATCGCCCCAGAATTGGTCTTCCATCGGCATTTCGATGGTACCACCCGCCGACAATCCATTGAAAAACTCGTCGGCCTGTTCGCGGCTGTCAGGGAAAATGGAAACGTAATTATTATTACCGACTTTAAGCGTCTGGCCCATGGACGGCATAATGTCGGAAGCCATCAGCAACTCATCGCCCACCGGCAATGCAATGTGCATAATACGGTTTCTTTCATTTTCGGGCAGATTTTCAGTTCCTGGGGCGCCGTCCATTCTGTGAACACCCCGGAATTCGCCACCGAAAACGGATTTGTAAAAATTGAATGCCTCTTCCGCAGTTCCGTCGAAGTTGAGGTAAGGATTGATTTTGGGCATAGCTAAAAGATTTAAAGGTGATTGGACTTGATTTTAGATTGTTGACAGATGCAAAAGTATGGACTCGCATTGTCACGCATGCTCCCTAAAACGGACATTCACAGGGGGCGGTCGCGACAAATTGAAGCCCTTTTTTCGACACTTCAAAATTAACAAATAAATATTGCGCAAGTAAATACTTGCATATATATATGCAAGCAAATACTTGCATGTTATGAGAGCACGAAGAGATGTATATCAGGCCATTGCCGACCCCACGCGCCGGGCGATCATCGGCATGCTGGCCGAGCAGCCCCAGAATGTGAATGCCATTGCCGAGCAGTTTGATGTAACCCGGCAGGCGATTTCGCTCCACGTTAAAATCCTGAGCGATTGCGGGCTGATTTTTATCCGCAAAGAGGGTAGGGACCATATTTGCGAAGCGCGGCTCGATAGCCTCAGCGAAGTGTCGGTGTGGGTAGAGCAGTACAAAAAGCATTGGGAAAGCAAACTGGATTCATTGGAAAGCTATTTGGAACAACTAAAAAAAGAGCGATATGGAAAATGAAAAAAGCAGCACGCACGACCGCGAACTGATCATTACCCGCAAACTGAACGCGCCGGTGGAGTTGGTGTGGGAGGTATGGACCCAGCCAGAGCACATTGCCAAATGGTGGGGGCCAAACGGCTTCACAAACACGATCACGACAATGGACCTCGTGCCGGGCGGTGTATGGGAACTCGTAATGCACGGCCCCGATGGAAAAGATTATCAGAACAGGAGTATATTCAAGGAGGTTATTCCCTTGAAAAAGATTGTATACCAGCATTTTGCGCCCAGCTTCGTGACCACGGTGGAGTTTGAAGCACAGGGCGAGGAGACGTTTCTGCGTTGGCATATGCTTTTCGAATCAGCGGAGCAGATGATCCGCATCGTGAAATCGAACAATGCGGCCGAAGGTTTGAAACAGAATGTCGACAAGCTGTCGGTGTATCTGGAAGGCAGGAAAGCTATCCGGCAGTCATGAAAACGCTCGTCGTTGCGTTGCTCGGCGCAATGCTGAATTTATCCGTTCAAGCACAACAAACTCATATGGAACAGCCAAAAACAACCGGTTATGCGCCCGTGAACGGGCTGAAAATGTATTATGAGGTTTATGGGGACGGCGATGTTCCGCTGGTGCTCATTCACGGCGGCGGCTCGACGATCGAAACGACATTCGGCAATATCCTGCCCAGGCTCGCGGCATTCAGCAAGATTATCGCCGTTGAGTTGCAGGCGCACGGCCGCACGAGCGACCGCGACGCGCCCGAGTCGTTTCAGCAGGATGCGGATGACGTGGCTGCATTGCTCCGGCATTTGAAGATTGGGAAAGCCAATGTGCTTGGTTTCAGCGACGGCGGTTGCACGACCATGCAGCTGGCAGGTCGTCATCCCGAACTGATTAACAAGATCATCGTGGTAGCTTCCAACTACACCCGCGCCGGGATGATCGACGGCTTTTTTGAAATGATGGATAATGCTTCGCTGGATAATATGCCTGCGCCTTTGAAAGAGTATTACCTCAAAGTAAATCCAGACCCGAAGGGCCTACAAACGATGTTCAATAAGGACCGCGAACGTCGCCGGACCTTCGCGGATTGGCCTCAAAGCGACCTCACGCGCATACAAGCGCCCGCATTGATCATGACCGGCGACAAAGATGTAATTAAAACCGAGCATATTGTCGAAATCTCCACGCTGATCCCGAAAGCTGAGCTCGTGATCCTTCCGGGCGTGCATGGTGCATTGCTGGGCGAGATATGCACGGCAGAGGCCGGCAGCAGGCAACCTGAAATTACGGCGATACTCGTGAAGGAATTTTTGGAAGGAAACTAACCGCCGAGTACCTCTCTGACCTTCGTCCATTTTATGCCAGGATAACGAACATTATCCAGCGGTTCCAGCTTGGGCAAGCCGCTGAGCATATTATGCAAATACTGCATACCCTGCCAGGGCGGGAATACTTCGTCCCTGGCCGGGGAAATGGTGCGCATGAGGCGGATCATCATCGCCAGAAAACTCAATCCGCCAATCCTCCACAATCGAAATTCCTTTCCATACGCCTGGCTGGCTGCCCGTTGCAAGTCCCGTATGGTGGCTACTTCGCCGGCAATGCGCAAGAACCGAGGCGCCTGCGAATCCAGCGCAGCAGCCGCTGTAAATGCGGCGGTGTTGGCCATGGTGGTAAAATCCATCGCCTGATCGGCTTCGCCCCAGTAGATCACGCGGTTCAGTTTGGGAAGGATCAGTGGCGCCTGATCTTTGAGCAAGTCGGTGAACATACCGCTGAGAACGGACGTAGCGTGGACCGGCGTGCTGTCGATAACCGACGCGAAGGTGCGACGGAGGTCGAGATTGCGATTCGAGCCATCTGGAAGTTTCGTATAATCGATGCAATAGTCGGAGGGGATAAAACGCGGCACGCCCGCATTCAACGCGGCTTTGAGCAGGTCGGATTGCGTTTCGACGATTACATCCTGCAAACCCGACAACGCCGAAACGACACATTGCGCATTCCGGAGCGCTTCGGCGAGTGTAACCGTGTTCTGATAATCGACCGGGATTACCACCGCTCCCGCTTTTTCCAGTGTTGCTGTTTTGGACAGGGGCGTATCTCTTCGTACGAGTGCCCTCACGTGCGTATGCCGTGCGAGGAGCTCCTGAATGATCAACGTTCCGAGGTGCCCGGTTGCACCGGCTACGACGATCGTTTGAGGTGTGGTGTATAATTGTCCAATCATTTGGTGTCTTTTCTGTAACTATTCCGTGACTATTGCCCGGCTATATATGCAGAAACAATTATGCCAATTGGAATAAAAAAAGGAGAGGCATTTGCCTCCCCGAGATCGTTCGTCCGTACAAATTCATTTCTAACAGCATCAGGAGATTTCTTTAACCCTTTCAAAGAAAAACAGCAGCTCCTTGAATGAACAAAAAGTGTCGGCAATGTGCGGGTCATAACCGAGCTCCTTCTGGGCCAGCATGAAGCCGGTGTAAATCGTCCAGAGGTCCTCTGTCCACGACACCGGATCACTGACATTCAACAACGCTTTCACTTCACGGCCGTATGCCATGCAAACCGGGTCTTCGGAGCCGGTAGTAGTTGATAGTGCGTTCATAGCTTATTGCGTTTAAAGGTGTTGATAAAAGCCCTGTCTTAGGCGCCTTTATGCACGCAACGGGCATCCGGGGGCTTTCGCCGTACCCGCACCATAACAGGGCATTTCTTGCAAGCTTTTTCATCGTTATTCATATGCGTTTCTAAAAGGTGCACGCATATTCGAGAGAAATAAGTGCTCGCACAAGTCAAAAAGCGCACGACTTTTCAAGTGGTAATGAACGTTTTATCGTACGTATTAGTCTCCTTTATTTGCCGGTAAATATTGCTTTTGTAACCGATGTTTTTGAATTTGTAAGGAAAACAATCAGGTAGCTATGAAGCTGAAATTGTTGCCGTTTTTGATCAGTTTGTTATTTGTGGACGACGGTTTTGGACAGTCGAAGTCTTTATCCGTTCCAGTTTACAAGTCTGGGGATACGACAGGATATTACGGAATCCAGCGCCAGCGGATCGTCCAAATGAAAATGCGCGATCCGCTGGTTTCGAAGGATAGCTTACTGCTTATATTTTCGACAGATACCCGCGCAGTTGAAGTTTTCACTAACGATTTTCGGACTTTTTACGGATTTCAATATGTATTTACAACTAGATATCTTTCAGAAGAAAAGCGAAGAAGGCGACGAAAGGGGGATCCAAAACTACTATTTAACGTGACCAAACTGGATACAATCCAAGCCCAGGTAGTATACTCAGTTTTTAAAAACCTTTCGATATTGTCTATTCCCGATTCGCGTGATATTCCTGGTTGGCCGATAGGAGCCGACGGAATAACGTATCGCGTTGAGCATTCTACTCCAAACTCTTATGCATTTAAAACCTATTGGACTCCTTCCGTTGCAAGGGACCAATTAAAGGAAGCTGCGGCAATAGATGATTTAAGTAAGAAACTTGATCAGTTGCTAGGCATGCATGATTCCTTTATCGCTCTTATAGACAAGTTACCAGCAGGAACCTACCATGCAGGGGGAATTGGCCTCATCACTACACACAAAAAGCGTCGAGGTCACAAATCCAGAATGTAATCATGCCGTATTACATCGCCGTCGGGTACTTCGCGGAAAAAGCGGAATTGGTGTTTGGTAAGCACGTTAACGGAAGCGTGGTTATCGGGTATTACCAGGGCAACGAGCGATTCGACGCTGCCGCATTCGCGGGCGTAGGCAACGAGCCGGCTTGTAATTTCGGACGCGTAGCCTTTGCCCCAGAACTCGGGTAGGAGCGCGTAACCAATCTCTGTAAGACCATCCTCGAAAGGCACGATTTTGCCCAAGCCTATATACAAACCGGTAGTTTGTTCGTAAACAGCCACAAAGCCCATTTCGCTTTGTTGGCCGTCGGCACGGAGTGATCTTTCAAATCTTTTGCGGGCGCCTTCCATGTCGAGTCCGGAGCCGCTAATGTACAGCATTACATCCTGTTGAGAGACAAGCCGGAAGTAGTCTTCGAAATGATCGGGAGTGAATTTTTCGTAGCGTAAACGTTCTGAATAAAACTGCATTGTGAAGTGTAAATAGGATTTTTTAATGGGTACATGGCCTGGGCTGCGTAGTTTCGTTCACACCCCTGTCACTCTTTCCAACAAAAAGTTGACAGAAAGAATTTGGTTGTTGGCAGGATTTTCGCATTTGTTGACAATTTTTCGTCATTTATTGGTCTTCGGAGTATCAGCAATCGGGTGGGCTGTGGCCGTGCTAACCAAATGTATAGTGGGTTAAATGGATGTTTGAAGCGCCGTTTTTTGTTAGCTAAACGAGGCCGCGAAATGGCTTCATAAATTCAAAAAAGGAAGCAAATCATGGAAAATCAAGGTATTGTCAGAAATATAATCAGTATCAAAACGCCGCCTGCCCAACCCGGATTTCTCGGCCCCGACCACACGGCCCGGGCGGTGGTTTACCGCGAATTCGAGCACAGCGACCCATTCATTGTGCTGATGGATGATTTTCTGGATAAAAAGGACGATGAGCCCGTTGGAGGGCCGCATCCACATGCTGGTTTTGAAACTGTTTCCCTGTTGCTGGAAGGTGAAATCGGCGACGAAACGCATATGATGAAGCAAGGGGATTTTCAGATCATGACCGCCGGTAGCGGGATTGTACACACTGAGACGATCGAAGGCAGATCGCGGATGCGTTTGCTGCAAATGTGGCTGAACCTGCCGAAAGCCGATCGCTGGGCAACGCCGAGAGTACAGGACCTGACATTCGCCAATGCACCAACGGCTGAACAGAATGGCATAAAAACGGTTTTATATAGCGGTTCTTTTGCCGGGCTACGCTCGCCCGTCAAGAATTATGTGCCGCTCATTGTGGCCGACATCCGATTGCAGCCGGGTGCCAGGCTCACCGAATCGTTGCCGGCTTGGTACAATGCTTTTTTGTATGTAATTGAAGGAAATGTGGTAGTAGGTGACGAGAGACAGTTGCTGAAAATTAACCAGATCGGCTGGTTGAGTCGGGGAGCGGCAGGTGAGACAAGCGAGTTGGACATCGCGGCAGGCGCGGAAGGCGCACACGTGGTATTGTACGCGGGCGAACCTCAGAACGACAGTATCGTTTCGCACGGTCCTTTCATTGCAGACCAACAGGAGGAAATCAAGGAACTTTACAGCGATTTCCGTCATGGTAAAATGCGGCACGTTTCGACATTGTCGGACGGGCAAAGGTTTAATTACTGATTCGCATTCAGTGCGCTTTAACTGGCGGTTAATCTTTCTTAATTTACGGCACATTCAAACCTGACCGTAATGAAAAGAAAAAGATTGACCGCCTTTTTGCTAGTGATACTGCTCGCCCCGTTTTTCGCATTCGGGCAATCGCCGCTCAAAGGATCGGTGGAGCGGATTAAAGTACACGGCAAATCGCTGGAAGGGAATCTGGAAGGTAATCCCGCCGACCCCGATGTTTCAATATACTTGCCGCCGAGCTATAAAAAGGAGTCGAAACGACGCTATCCGGTGGTGTATTTGCTGCATGGCTTCACGGATACCGATGCGCAGTGGTATGGGTTTGTAAAACATTGGATCAATCTGCCTGTCATTGTCGACAAGGTATTTACGTCCGGTCAGGCGCAGGAGATGATCATCGTTACGCCGAATGCATTGACACGCACCGGCGGCAGTTATTATTCCAATTCCATTACGGCAGGAAACTGGGAAGATTTTGTTGCCAAAGAGCTTGTTGCTTACATCGATCAGAATTACCGGACGATTGCCAAAGCTGCTAGCCGCGGCCTGGCCGGGCATTCAATGGGTGGCTACGGCACGATCCGCATCGGCGAGCGACACCCTGAAATATTTTCGAGCATTTACCTGTTGAGCCCTTGCTGTCTGGCGCCGGGCAACGCACGTTCGGCCGAAGCATTGGCCAAAATAGAGGCTGTGAAAACACCTGAGGATATTACAAAAGCTGACTTTATGACCAAAGCGGCCCTGGCTTACGCCGCTGCATGGTCGCCCAACCCCTTGCGCCCGCCATTTTACACCGATGCGATCGTTGAAAATGGCAAGCTGAGCCCTGCCGTGGAGGTCAAATGGAACGCCAACATGCCGCTGACGAGCATTGATCAATACATTACCAATTTAAAACAAATGAAAGGAATCGGTTTCGATGCCGGCGACCGCGACCAGCCTATTGCTTCCAATATCAAAATCCTGCACCAGGTGCTGGACAACTATAAAATCGAGCATTCCTATGAAGAATACCAGGGTGATCACCTGAATAAAATAGGAGAACGGATCGAGACAAAGATGCTGCCTTTCTTCTCGAAAAATCTGGCGAATAAGTAATAATTGTCATTTGCCGGCGTGCCTAGTTGATAACTTGGGCGCTTTTTTCTAAATCTTT
>DATMSL010000163.1:0-14513 GCA_035565435.1 Dyadobacter sp.
GTTTACTTCTGAATTCTTTTTTCAAATCCTGGTTGATCTGCGAGAAATCCGCGATTTCCTCCGCTGAGAATGGTATAGGGGCTTTTTCATAAACGAGTTCGTAATTCAGTTTTTCCAGGGTATCGCCTGCTACGCGCTCGAAAATGCGGATATCTGCCTCCGAAAGTCCAATCAGGAACTTGCGGTGGTTGTCGGTCAGGACAGGTTTTACCACATTTTGCCACATCAATCCCGAATTGGCCGTTTCCCGCGACTCGGCCGATTCATGATAGGCCAGTGCCGTTTCCGAATACTGCGCCCCGATGAACGAACAAATGCTTTTCAATTCCGTTTCCGGGTCTTTCAGCAAATCCTCGTAGCGCACACGAAGCACGCGCCCGGGCCCGAGCTTTTCATACAATGCCAGGGATGCTTCCTGTTCGCTCTTCCATTGCTGGGCGAGGTGATAGCTGTGTTTTTCACCTACAATGGCCTTCTTGAAAGAAAGCGCTACATCCCGGCCATCGCGGAAAAGGTGAATGTAGCGGGGCGGCGTACTGTATTGTTCGAGTTCGGCAGCATAATGGATGTTAGCCATGCTTTTGCATGTCCAGATATGCGCTCCGTCGGCCTCTGCTTTCAGTTCATACACCGCTTTGGCGATTTCGGGCAGGGTAGGTACCTCGCACCGCTGCCGCACAGCCGCGCGATCGAGCGCAACGCCCGTCCAGGACACCGGATTGGTTTCCACCAGCACGCATACGTCGTCGATCAGCTGGCCGAACTGGCTTTCGACAGCCAGGTCGCCGTAGACGGGCAGCAATGGCATAAGCCTTTCGAGGATATGGGGCGGATGCGGGGCCGATACTTCTGGCAACTGGTTGAGCATGAGCCGCAGCAAATTGGAGCCGCTTCGCTGGGTACCGATGATTTGAACTGGGGTAAATGCCATAACTTACAAGATAAGTAATCCAAGAACGCCGGCTGCCGGCACTACTACTGCCGGGTCGGTTTTGAAATAGATCGTTGCGCCAAGCGCCGCCGCAAACACGGCCGCAGAAAATGCGGTGATGCCATCACCCCACAAAATAGATATTCCGGCCGAAACGATCATCCCGATAATAGCCGGTCTCAAACCTTTGAATACTGCAATGACCACTTCCGATTGATTGATTCTATTGAAAAAACGGGCTGCTAGGACGGTTAGAATGGCCGTCGGGGTGAAAATGGCGATGGTGGCGTTCAGCGCGCCCCAAAAGCCGGCCAGTTTGTAGCCGATGAATGTGGCACTGATAAAAATCGGCCCGGGCGTAACCTGTCCCATCGCAATGGCGTCGGCAAAGGCACGGTCGGAAAGCCAATGGTGGCCATCTACGATGATCTTCTGCATGGCGGGGATGATCACATAGCCGCCGCCAAATTGGGTAAGGCTCATGCCGGAGAACGTCAGCAGGATGGTCCGGTGTAATGCGGCAAGCGGGTTGCTTTGCGGCCAGGCCACTAGGGCGATGAGCAGTACCGCGACTGCAACCAACGGATAGGAAATTTTAAAGTCTTCTCGCGCAGGCTCGGGCACGGCAGCGGAGACAGTCTTTTTGAAATAAATCAAATAGCCCATCAATGCGCTCGCCAGGAGAATGGCCAGCGTTGAGAAATAGGATTTTGAAACAAAAACGGCCACCGCCGAAACGATCGCAATAAGTACCTGCGGAACATCCGAGATGCTTTTACGGCCCATGCTGATCGCCACGCTGATAATAATGGCAGCGACGGCAGGCAATATTCCGGCAAAGAAATGGCTCATCGCCGGTACATCGCCATATTGAAAGTAGAAATGCGAAAGGGCGAGCATTAACACGAAGGATGGCAGGATTACCGCAGCGACGCTGATGAATGCGCCCCTCCACCCGCCGAGCTGGTAACCCACATAGGAAACCACATTCACGGCCATCGGCCCCGGCAGCACCGATGCGAGCGAAATACCTTCCATAACCTTCGCATTGTCGAGCATTCGGTCCTTTTCAACGACCCTTTTCTGAATCATCGAGATCAGCGACATAAAGCCGCCCCACGACGTAGCGCCGATTTTCAGGAATGTCAGGAAAAGATAGGCGGGTACCGGTTGCATTGCGCGTCAGTTTACGAGGTAGGGAGCAACCTGTTCTTGTGGAATAAATTCGGCGCGGTAGGGCATGATCCTGCTTTTGAGCGCCCACAGGAAACGGCCGTCCAGGTTGGTGAGGACAATGCTGTTGGTCTTCGAACTGCAATGCAGCACGGCATCGGGCCCTACCAGGTAGGCGCTGCCCATGCGCGCGGTGTAAAACTCCCTGGGTAATGTAATATGGTGTTTCAAAACGGATGTTTTGGCTGATTCGTCGAGGCTGAATGTGAGCGTACGGGTCGTTTCCTTGCTGGTACCGTTGTCGAACAGCATCAGGTCTCCTTCTGCATTACGGTGAACGGCATGACCCTGATCGAAAACGCCCTCGGCAGGCATTTTGAAATCACCGCCCCGGCCGAATTTCCAGATTACCCTGCCCGTTTTCGAGTCGATCTTCCAGATTTGCCCGTTGTTGTAAAACGACATCAGGTAATTCCCGTCGCGGTCGAAACTTACACTGTTGGCATGCATCCAGTCTTTTTTCTCTTGTATGATTTTGGGGTCTTTCAGCGGGTCGAGCGCGTCGAATACCGACCAGCCCCATATTTTTTTGCCCTTGCGGTCGAGAACCAGAATGCCGTCGCTTTTAACCGTGTCCTGCTTGCTGCCGCCCACGGAACTAAGGTCCATGATGCGTGTCTGCACATTCAATGTTACGATCTGGCTGCGGTCGTTGAGGATGATCTCGTGGTGGATCGTTTCCTTGAAATCGTTCTCGCCCTTTTTCAGGTGCAGCAGCGTGTCGCCGGTGAGCGATACTTCCAGGATTTCGTTGCCGTAGCTGGTGGGGTATTCTTCTGTTCCGAGAATGGACAGGATGGTTTTGTTGCGTGTGAAATGTGTGGTTTTAAAGCCGGTCCCATTCACCTGATGGTACCAGCGGATATCGCCTTTGCGATCGAGCAGGAAAATAATCCCCGGGGTTTCGCGGCGAGAGAAGAGGATAAAGCCCTTTTTGAATGCGTCGGGTATGATGGTCGAGTCGGGTGCAATGGTCTGAAAAAAATCCTGGATCCACATCGGATAGCCCGACGTACGGAAGTCATAAACTTTGCTGGTGGTTTCCTTACCGCCGTCGGAAGAAATAATCTGGTAAAGGTATTGCGATTTGGGGTGCAGGTTGGTCAATACCAATGCATGGTCGGTACCTGCGGGCGAGGAAATAGTCGTGAATTTGTGCAGCGAGTCGGTCTTCTGCCAGTACTCGATGCGGACCGCACACGGGTCGGTGGTTTTTACGTCTATCCTCACTTTCAGCGTGTTCCTGCCCGGCGCGCTGAGGCTGATCGTTTCGATGCCCGTGCCATTGCAGCCAACGAACGTCAGACCGGTGATCAGGATAGCGAATGCGAAGAGGATACGTTGCATAGGAAATGGATGTAATGTATTTGTAAATATAATTCAAAACCGGCCCCGAAAATGGCAGCAGGCAATACGCGAAAGTGCGTACTGCCTGTCTGCATGTTTGCCCGACGGTTATCTGCCGGTATTCGAAAGGTTAGGATTAATGTCGACCTGTGCCTGTGGGTACGGGAAATATCTGTGTTTGTTAATATCGATGCGAGGCGTTTTGCCGATGGCGCTCAGGTAGGTATTCACCATGCTCTGGTACTTGTCCATCCGGATCAGATCTTCGCGGCGTTTGCATTCGAAGAAGAACTCCCATCCGCGCTCTTGCAGGATCGCGTCGCGCAGGGTTTCCTTGGTGAATGTGCCTGCGGCGCCCAGTAATGTGGCTTTCGAGCGGCTTTTCACTTGGTTGATCAGCTGGATGCTCTCCGCATTCGGGCCGGTGAGCTCGTTCAGTGCTTCGGCGCGGCTCAGCAGGATGTCGGCATAACGGATGATCGGGAACACGTGGCCGTCGAGGTAGGTCGTCGAGCCTTTGGGGTCGGCATATTTCTTCGTAGCGACGTCGGGCAGGTAATAATAGCCCGCGGGTGGGTTCACGACCCCGGCCGGTGGCTGCACGTAGCGGAGACCATCGGTACCGATGTAGTCGTAGAAGAACATTTCGCGACGCTCGTCGTTTTTCTCAAACGTGTTCCAGAACCGCCACGGGATCCCGAAATACTGCCAGCGGTCGGTCACGTCCTTGTGGTTGATCGGTCCGAAGTGGTTCATCATTTCGGTGGCATCCACGAGGTTGTTGGACAATGCGCTGAAAATGTTTTCAGAACACCATTTATTGCTTTCGGCAAACAGTTCCGAGTAGGAGGGGTACAGCTGGTATTGTTTCAGGTCGGTGATCTGCTGGCTGATCTCCACTACTTTCTGCCAGTTTTTCTCACGCATGTAAAGCTTGCAAAGCAATGCGAGCGCTGAGCCTTTGGTAGCACGGCCCACGTCGTTGGTTTTGTAGATTTTGCTGCTGGTGTAGTTCAAAGGCAGGTTCTGCGCAGCATATTCCAGGTCGCTGATGATCTTCGCGTTGATGTCCGGTACTTGGGTAACCGGCGTCTTGGCTTCGTAATCCGGGTTCTGAATGTTCTTGGCAACAGAATCCTCAGTCATCAACGGTACCGGACCAAATGCGTTGGTAAGGTCATAATAGCCCAGCGCACGCAGGAATTTCAGCTCGCCCGCAAACTGCGCCTGCTCCTCGGCGGTCAGCGCCTTGATTTTGGGAATATAATACAATGCATTGTTCACATCCGAAACCAGCTTGTACTGGTGCTGCCATGCGTAGGCGAGGTACGTATTGCTCGGTCCCCAGTTGGCGTCGGACATCAGGCCCACGTCACCACCCGATTTGGCGTGGCCGGCGTCGGTGGTCAGATCGGTGATGGTTACCTGGAAACCCGCGTAATACATCCACGAGTCGTTGCTTCCGCTGGGCTGTTTCAGTCGGGAATAAGCGGCATTTACCGCGGCAATCGCATCGTCTTTCGATTGGAATGCATTGGCGTCGGTCAGAATGCTGTAAACTTTCGGTTCGATCAGGCTTTCGCAGGAAACCGCCACGAACAACATCATCAGTGACAGAATTGAGATGTATTTCATTTTGATGCTATTAGAAATTGATTTTTAAGCCAAGGGTATAGGAACGGTACGACGGGAACGCGGTATAATCGAGGCCCGACGCGAGGTTGATGCTGCTGGCCGAGCTGCCGCTGTTGGCCGCTTTCGTGTTCACCTCGGGATCGGTACCGGTGTAGCCGGTGATCGTGAACAGGTTTTGCACCGTGCCGTACAGCCGCACTTTCACCCTGCTCGCCTGCCCGAACGGAAGTTCGTAGCCCAGCGTGATCATTTTGCAGCGCAGGTAGGAAGCGTCCTCGATGAAGCGGGAGTTGATATAACCACCATAAGAAGTCGTAGCGTAGCCGTCCTGCGGAATATCGGTATTCTGGTTGTTAGGCGTCCAGCGGTTCAGCGCCGAGGTACCGAAGCCCGATTCGAGGATCAGCGCATTGGCATTGTACAAGCTGTAATCCAATGCACCCTGCATGAAGATGTTCAGGTCGAAGTTCTTGTATCTGAACTCGTTGCCGATCCCGAAAGTATAATGCGGGTTGGCATGGCCGAGGAAGGTACGGTCGTTGGCATTGATTACATTGTCGCCGTTCACATCCACATATTTGGGGCTTCCCGCGGGGGCATTGGGCTGCGGCGCGTAAGTTTCGCCGGTTTTGATCACGCCTGCGTACTGGTACCCGAAGAAGCTGCTGAGCTCGCGGCCCGGTTCCAGCTTGGTGAAATCCACCGCACGGCCTCCGTACGGGTTGGCAGTGGTAGTGATAATGTAAGGACGCCCGCCAAGGTCGAGGATCTTCTGCTTGTTATAGGCAATATTCAACGCGGTTTTCCAACGGAAGCTGCCTTTGGAAATGTTCTGCGTATTGAGGGAAAGTTCAAGACCATTGTTCTGGATCGCACCCGCGTTCACGATCTGGCTGCTGAAACCCTGCCAGTCGCCGATCGGGATGTTCATCAGCAGGTCGTTGGTCTTTTTGTGGTAGTAATCAAATGTCGCCGAGATGCGGCCGCCGAGGAACGCCATATCCACACCAAGGTCAAGCTGGGCGGTGCTTTCCCATTTCAGGTCGGGGTTGGGCAAGCGGGTAGCTGCCACACCGCCATAGGAATTGTCGCCGTCGAGGGTCACATTCACGGGCGAGAAGGTCGTCATGTAAGCATAATCCCCGATGCGGTCGTTACCGGTAACACCATAGCTGGCGCGTACTTTCAGGTCGGAGAACAAGTCGAGGCTTTTTACAAACTCTTCATCTCCGATGCGCCATGCAAGCGAGCCCGACGGAAAATATCCGTAGCGGTTGTTTTCCCCGAAACGTGACGAGCCGTCGCGACGGATCGTGAAAGTGGCCAGGTACTTGTCTTTAAAGCCGTAGTTGATCCGACCGTAGGCCGAAGCGATCTTGGTATTGATTTTCGAGCTGGTGGAGGTTACGCGTTCCGTTCCTGCACCCAGGTTGTTGTACAAAAACACATCCGAGCTGAAATTCTGAACAGCCGAGTAATGCTCTTCGGTTTTATCATCCTGGGTCGACACGCCGGCTACCGCATTGATCGAATGTTCGCCGAAGGTTTTGATGTAGGTAAAATAAGCTTCTACCAAGTTCCGGTAAGCCGCATTGTCGTTCACGGTTGCGCGGCCTTTTACTTTTTCGCCGTCCACGAGGTCGCGGGGGAGGTAGGTACCTTCTTTGAAACCATTGTATTCCGTTCCCGCATTCACTTTGAAAGTCAGCTCGTCGGTGATCATATATTCGGCAAATGCATTGATATTGAGTTTGTTGCCGAATTTATCATTGGTAGGAGCGAGCAGCCAGGCCAGCGGGTTGTCGCGGCCCTGGAAACGGGCGAAACTTCCGTTCGCATTGTAGGCAGGCACCGCGGGCGAAGCCGAAAGGATACCGTACATCACATTGGAAGGAACGATCGATCCGTCGTAGTTCTTGAAGCGTGAGAATGTATGTGCGCCGTACACGTTCGCACCCATTTTGAAGCGCTTGCCGAATTGCTTATCGGCATTCAGGCGTACCGAGTAGCGGTCGTAGTCGGTGTTTTTCAATGCACCATCCTGGTTGAAATAGTTCAGCGACAACGCCACGCGGGTGTCGTCATTGCCACCGCTGGCGGTAAGGCTGTAACTCTGTACGCTTGCATTGCGGGTTGCGAGTTTGAACCAGTCGTTGCTGATGCCGCTGGCCAGATCGTTGGGCGTGTACAATGCAGGGAGGCCTTTTTCGGCGTTTTTTGCATTCGTGATTTCCATGGCTTGCAGGCCAGTCATCTTCTCGTAGCTGCTGCTCACTTTTTGCACACCGTAATAGCTGTCGAAAACCACCTGGGCCTTACCTGCTTTTCCTCTCTTGGTGGTGATGATCACGACACCGTTGGCGCCACGGGCACCGTAAATAGCGGTTGCGGAAGCGTCTTTCAGGATCTGGATGTCTTCGATATCGTTGGGGTTAATGTCCTTTCCCGTTTCGGAAGGGAAGCCGTCGACCACATACAAAGGCTCGTTAGTGGATGAAATGGAGTTACCACCCCGGATACGCACCACCGTAGTACCGCCGGGCGCCGAGTTCGACTGGCTCACCTGCACACCCGCCGCACGTCCCTGGAATGCCTGCGCTACGTTGGAAGTAGCGCCACCGAGGTTAAGGCTTTCGCTGGCGATCGAGCTCACGGCGCCAGTCAGGTCCTTCTTCTTCTGGGTACCATATCCTACCACCACCAATTGATCGAGTGTTTTGGAGTCCTCTTCGAGCGTAACCTTGAAGACCGTCTGGTTGCCCACGGTGAGCTCGGCTGTTTTGTAGCCGATGAACGAAATGCGCAGCACCGACTGGCTATTGGGAACGGCGAGGGCAAATTTGCCCTGTGCGTCGGTAATCACACCCGTGGTAGTGCCCGACAGCGATACGTTGGCACCGGGTATTTCGGCGCCCTTGGCGTCGGTCACCGTACCCGACACGCGGATCTCGCCGGTTTGACCGAAGCTACTGCCGACAGCCAGCAGGGCAACGAAAATGAAACTCAGTATAGCCTTTAACTTCATAGGAATTGGGTTTTTGGGGTTAACATAAAAAGCTCTTCCGGACGGGAACGACTACCGGTTGGGTAGCTCCTGTCAAACGCGCTCATTCAGAGTGAAATATCGGTTGAAACAAATGTAGAAAACAAAATGTGTGCGCACACACTCTGAAATTAAAATTCCTGCATTTTATCAATTTGAAAGAAAATTTTACTGGAAAATGAAACTGAAATACTTCATTTTACTGATTACGGTTTTTCCGATATAATCAGTAACCATCCGCGGCCTTTTGTAACCGGAATAGACTGTGCAACAGTGAAATTGGCCGCCGATTGGAAGTTGACGATCTCCGGCGCAGTGATCTGAGCCTTCTGCGGATCGATGCCCAGCTTTTCCCAATCGATATTCAGGTGAAAACTGGTGTCGGCTTCTGCCCAGCTCGCGATGGAGACAAGCGCCCGCTTATCCTGCACATAGCTCGTAGTGAGCACTTTCGCGTGGTCGGTTTTGACCGGGTTGGCATCGGTCCAGTAGCCCAGCATTTTGCTTCCCTGCATCCCGAACGCGTCCCACACTTTCCAGATCGCGCGCGCGTCGCTGCCTTCTTTCCAGGGCATACGGTTGGTCATACCGTAAATCAGCCCTCTCCACGGATTACCGCCGTTTTCGAGCATTTCACCCATGAGGCCGAAAGGGATGCCGGAAACTTCGGTCATGAAGAAATCCGGGTTATTTTGCTCATAATCAAAATATTCTCCGAACCAGAGGCGGTTCAGATAGGGGAAGTGCTCCATGTACAGGTTCGCGCTGTTGTTGAACCCGTCGTTTTTGTTGTACTGGTTGGCCGAATGCAGGTCGATGTAGCCAGGATGGCCGTCGCGGGTGAGCACGCGCTTGACGCGCTTCATGGTGGTGCGGTCGAAAGCTACGTCGTCGAGGTAAATGCCGTCGATCCCCACGTTTTGTGTCAGCCAGTTCATGCCTTCCACATAGTAGTTATGCCAGCGGCTCATACCCGAATTCACTACCGCAGCATCCTTGATTTCAGGCACATACCAGGCGGCAATGTAATCGTCGCCCAAATGCTCCTGCAACCACGCATAGCCCAGTCCCTTGCCCGGTGAGAAGATCTCATGCCCGAGGCTGCGCAGGGGAAATAGCTCATATGCGCTATTGGACAGCTCGCGTACCGTATTGTAGATTTTAACCTGCAAACCATCCTGATGGGCCTTGTCGATATACGCCTTCATGGCCTTGTGCTCGATGAACGGGTAATTGATATAGGGGTTAATGGGCGTCGCGTGGTGGATATTGACGATCGTCGCGCCTTTGGCCTTAATCGAGTCGGGATCGTTGTAACGGTGATAGAACCGTGTTTTCCACTGAGCATCGGTATCCAGCGCGTGGAATGGTGTAATGAGCAGGGTGAAATTATAATGCAGGCTTTCCCCTTTTTTTATGATCCGGGCGCCGCTGTAATTCCGGACCAATACCTGTCCGTCGGTTTCCGATATCCGGATGCCGCCTTTGTGGGCATTACCCCATGAAGTAGGCAGCAGAAGTGGTTTTTGAAGATAGAAATTGGTATTCAGCGGGCGCACGTAATGCTCGTCGCGCAGGGAGAAGTTGAGCCCCGCATTCACATCGCCGATCCATGCGCCGTCCTGGTTTTTGGTAGCCACTTCCCATTTCCAATCGTAGGAAGCGGGGCGCTTGCCGCCTTTCAGGTTGAGGCCCATCATGTAACGGGCGGCATCGGGGCTCATGGGAATATCCATGTAAATGTCGTCCAGTTCCGTATCCGACAGTGCCGTCACCTGGATATCATAGGCCACAAAACCATCGAACTCGATGCGGCCTTGCACGTTCATACGCAGGTGAGCGGACGTACCCGAAGCGGTCCAGGCAACTGTCCCCGGCGTTTGTTCAGTGTAGCGGACACCCTGGTCTGCCCATTTTTCGACGCTTCCGCCTTTCGCTGTAGCCACAAACCGGAAGGGTGCCTTCAACACGTCTTTCGGGGTAGTCGACAGTCCGGTCATTTCCGGTGTAAAATACGTTTCAATGCGCTCGGGCAATCCATTGCTGCCGATGGTGAACCTGCGGCCCAAAAGCGACACCGCATTACCTTGCCGCTGCAACGGCAGGTAGGGGCTGATCACCTCGTTCTGTTGCGCCATGGTCGAATTGAGCCATGCCAGCCGGGTTTGCTTTTGCGGCTCGCTGATCCCCTTGTCGGCCAGCACCGGCCCGCCGATTTGCAGGGTAATATCAATGGCCGTCTCAGGGGCATTGGAGGCAGTGACGTAAACCTTTCCGGTGTAGGCACCCGCAGGAATGTTCGCGGGAATGTCGGCCAGGCACCAGAGCGCCTGAACTTTACCTTTGGCGACGGATACCTGCTTTTTAACCGGTTGCGCATCCCAGCCGGTACCGTCGGTGTTCAGGCAAGAGAATGCTTTGGCTGGGATAGCGGCCAGGCTGCCCTGCTTTAAATCGGAAAAGCGGATGCGGACATTATTCAATGCTAACGATATTGGATATACGCCGAGCTGGAAGGTGTAGTTTTCACCGGGATGCGCCTCGTCGCGGAAGGCGCTGTTGGCACCTTGCTTGATCCATCGCTGCGGAAGGTCGTCCGTCATGCGGATGGCGTGCATCCGGTCTTCGGGAAACACGAGGTATTTTCGGGAAGCATTCGCCGCCAGCAGTTTTTTAATTTCGCCCGATTTCGCAATTACCTCCATCGGATAGGGGCTGTTCATTTCGTTGACCGCTTCTATATGCCGGACTTTCCCCGGTACCGCATTTTTGAGGCTGCTTAGCCAGGTTGCGGAGGCTGTATTGGTCCGTTTCAGGTAGTTAGCCGTCGGATAATTGGTGCGCCCCTGGACTTTGTAAGGCAAATAGTAAATATAATAGGTGCCCGCGTCCGATATCGGCTCGAAAGTGACCTCACCTGATTCGCGGCTGATGGCACCCGTTTTTACATTCAAAACCCTGCGGCTGGTCGCGCTGTCTACCACAATCACCTCGCCGTCGGTGTGCCGGTCGCGGCGGCGCCAGTCGATCGTGGCCTTCGCGGCAGTGGCACCTTTCTGCTTCACGTCGATCACGGCGCGGACGTTCCCCAGCGAGTCGGGATTCCATGAATTGCTGCCGGAAACATAAAGAAGTTCCTGCGCGACGGCCGGCCGGAGCGAGACCAGTGAGATGAAAAGAAGCGGTAAGGTCAGTTTCATAAATACGAAACTACCAAATAAAAGTGTGTGCGTACACACTTTTGTAAAATTTTAATTTTGCTGATCTACGCCGCTACAATTATCGGTTACAAATGGGCCGATGGCTAGTGCTGTCTGTCGCTCAGACGAGCTTTTCTGCCGTGTTCATGACGTCTTCCTCGAGGTAGTACCGCAGGTTTTCGAGCGTGATGATGTCCAGCGGCAGGAACTTCGTTTTGGAGACCGCCTTGCGGAACACCAGGAAGTCGGCCAGCTGCCGGATGCCGAGGTAGCCCTGCCGTTCCGGGTTCTGGTTGATCAGGAAACCGATGCAGCCTTTTTCGAGGTAATGCAAGTTGGCGGGCACCAGGTCGTAGCCGATAATGCGGATATTGCTCAATTGCCTCCGTTCGAGTTCCGCGGCGACCAGGTGTGCTTTGGAAGTCGTCACAAAAATATGCCGCAGGTCCGCGGTGTCGTTCACTGCTGCGGCGAGCCTGCTATTGAAGCTTTCGGTATCGGAGCTGTCGAGTTCGATCGTGGTAATGCCGAAAACATCCTGCTGCTGGCCGAAATAGTCGCGCAGGCCTTCCTCTTTTTTGAGCAAGTGGGCCGCATTGTCGATTTTTTCGTCGATATGCACGATCAGGATCGAGCATGGTCCCGATTGGCCGTAATGCATCAGTTTGCCGGCAAGTTTACCGCTCTGGTACGAATCCTGCCCGATGTAGCTCAATGGCCCGTGTTCGGATATCTCAGTATTGAAGAGCACAAACGGAACCGATGTAGCGTGCCATTGCGCGAGAAAGGGCAGTACCTCGTGGTAAAAGATCGGCGAGAGAAAAATGCCGTCGGGGCGCGTCGTCGTCAGCTCCTCCGCCTTTTTGACAAAATCCTTCGCATCGTAGGGATTGAAAATGAACTGCTGTACCGAAACACCGAATTGTTTCAGCTCAGCGGCCGCTTTTTCTATGCCTGTCTTGGGGGCCAGCCAATACGAATCGACCTGATGATCCGGAATAAGGGCAGCAAACCGGTACTGCTTTTTCGAACCGAGCGCACGCGCCATCAGGTTGGGCTCGTAGTTACTTTCGTCGATAATCTTCTGAATGCGGATCCTGACTTTTTCCGCCACTTTTCCGCGGTTGTGAATGACGCGGTCCACCGTGCCGGGGGATACTTTGGCTTTAAGGGCAATGTCTTTGATTCGTATTGTCTTTTGGTCCATGAAGCTAGATGCGGTTTATCAATCCCATAAAAGGGGAGGAACCTGTAATATTACTTGTAAAAACGTATCTTACGCAAGGTAAATCGAAATCACGGGGTGCGGCGGGTAAGCGTTAGCCCGGAAATTTGGAATTCATGGCGGACCAAAATATTCAGGCTGAGTGGGCTAAATTCGGTCACTTGTTCAGGAGGGAGGAAATTCCGGCAAAAACCCTGCTGCTCGAAGAAGGAGAGGTTGCCAGAAAGGTTTACTTTATCGAAAAGGGCTGCCTCAGACTCTCTTTCAACAAGGACGGCAAAGACATTACTTTTCAGTTTTTCTTTGAAGGAGAGGGGGTTTCTTCGGCCGAAAGCTTCCGGTACAGCCAACCAAGCCTTTATGCGATCGAAACCCTCGAACCTTGTGTGCTTCATACGCTCACCAGAAAGGATTATTTTGATATTATCGAGGGCTCGCCGTTGATCCGTGAGGCAATGGAAGAGCAAACGCACCAGCGGTTGTTGTACGTAGAAAAACTGTTTCTTTCCAGGATTAAAAACAGCCCTGAGGAAAGATACCGTGAGCTGCTGGAACAGTATCCGCAAATATTGCAAAGGGTACCCCAGCATTACATCGCCTCTTTCCTGGGTATTACTTCTGTGTCGTTGAGTCGGATCCGGAACCGGCGGTAGCGTTTATTAACAATTGTTATCGTCTGCCGGACGCGCGGTGCCGAATTTTGTCATGTTATCAGTTTCACATTCAAAATTCGAAAATCATGCAGCCATTCCAAATTCAGATCTCCGGCCAGGAAGTAGATTACCTCAAACAAAGACTCGCCAATGCCCGCTGGGCAGCCCCGGCTATTCAAAGCGGATGGGAAAAAGGTGTTCCGGTCGATTACCTGAAACAGGTTGCCGACTATTGGCAGCACCAGTTCGACTGGCAGCAACAGGAAGCGGAACTGAACCGGTACCCGCATTTCATGACCGAAATCGAGGGGCAGAATATCCATTATCTGCATATCAGGTCTGCCAGGGCCAATGCAGTTCCATTAATGCTCATCCACGGCTGGCCGGGATCATTCGCCGATTTCACCCGGATCATCGAGCCGTTATCGAATCCGCAGGATCCCGGTCAGATTGCATTCGACCTCGTTATTCCTTCTATTCCCGGTTTTGGATTTTCAATACCGGTCAAAGCGAAGGGTTACAATATGTTTAAGATCGCGGAGACGTTTACCGCTCTGATGAACAGGCTCGGTTACGAGAAATTCGCCGTGCACGGCGGCGATATGGGTGCCGGCATTGCAGGGATCATGTCGGGTGTGGCTGCGTATAACCTCGTAGGAACGCACATCAATTCGGACTTTTTCGCCGTTGCCGGGTTAGGGATGTTCCCTGCGGACGATTCGTCGTTCACGGACACAGAAAAAGCCGGGCTCGAACGCATGAAGCGTTACAAGAACGACGGCACAGCCTACCTGGAAATTCAGGCGACCAGACCTGATACGATCGGTATTGCCTTATCGGACAGTCCGGTAGCGCAGCTCGCGTGGATGGCTGAAAAGTACAAGGAATGGAGCGATAGCGATAAAGACCTCCCGGAAGATGCCATTGGTATGGATCTCATGCTGACCAACGTTTCCTTATACTGGTTCAACCAGCTCGGCGCGTCGAGCGCGGCCATCCTGGCCGAAAACATGAGCATGGCATTCGATTGGGGCGGTGACGGCGCACAGGAGGCCAGCCAGTGGGCTCCGCCGAAGGTGCCGTCCGCGATGGCTTGTTTTGGTAAAAAAGAAGACGAAAGCCTGCTGAAAAAATTGACGACCTTCCTGGGCGAACCCGATAGGTGGTCTTTTTACGAAAGCGGATGCCATTTCCCGGCTATGGAAGTCCCCGGGTTGCTGGTGGAGGATATCAGACAATTTTTCGC
>DATMSL010000164.1:0-38080 GCA_035565435.1 Dyadobacter sp.
GATGCACCGCCGTAGCCGAATTTTACTACTTTGGTTTTTGTGCCCGACTCGTCATAGAATGTCGCTGTACTCAGGGATTTTTTCCAACCGGTGGCATCCGTTGCATATGTAAATACTCTCCGCTCATTCGGCTGATATTTATTGTACCATTTGGAGAGCTGCCCGTCGGCATTGTATTCGTATATATAAGTCTTGTTTGTGACAGACTCAACACAACGTCCAGAGGTATTGAGAATATATTTGTATTCTGCGGATGGATTACCATATTTATACCCTTTCGCGGTAATCAGTTGAGGAGAGTAGACGAATTCGGAGTAGGCGGTGGCATAAATTTCCTTCCATAAAACGCCCGATCCCTGATAAGACAGGCCAACCTCGCCATCCTTGATTAAAAGACCCGCTGCCTGGGTAGTTTTCGCATTGCGATCCGATACCGTAGTGGGTGCCTGGGGCGCAAGTGCTGTATCAGTCTCATTCTGGCAGGAACTCAGCATACCTGCGATCAAAATGCCTTTCATAAAAATGGGGGTGCTTCGAAGTAGTTTCATAATCATCGTGTTTAAGTGTGAATGGATTGATTTTGAACAGTCCCAAACATAAGAGAGCCTCGGAGTCGCAGGAAAAGCGATGGGCAAATGGCAGGGCTTGAAGAGTCTTCGGTCAAATGGCGGTGGGTAGGTGCCCGGAATTTCACCGGACGTATTTTTGCAAACCACACAACATTTGCGAGTTTTGCCTTGTTTATAAGAGGCAGGCCGCTTACTAGTTCGATGGACCGGCCGCATTAATAGCACTCATGATTTTCGCACAAATTTCCAAAATAGTAGATCCTATCGCCGTCAAGGTCGACCGCTGGACGGTGGACGCTTACCGGTTGTTGCCTAACCTGCTTATAGCCATTCTTATCCTGGTTATTTTCAGGTTTCTGTCGAAGCTGGGAGGGAAGTTTATTGAGCGGATATTAGGCCACGCATCGCAGAATGTTGCCCTTGTCGGTCTGATTTCAACCATCACCCGCATTGCGATCATTACCACAGGTTTTTTCTTTGCATTAGGTGTTTTGGGCCTGGATAAAACGGTGACCTCACTGCTCGCAGGTGCGGGCGTGCTCGCGTTAGCACTCGGTTTTGCGTTCCAGGATCTTACAACCAACTTCATTTCCGGCGCATTCATCGCGATCCAGCGGCCTATTCAGGTGGGAGATATTATCGAAACGAATGGCTATACAGGCAAGGTGCTGTCGATCGGGTTGCGCTCTGTGAAGCTCGATAACTTCGAGGGGCAGCAGGTGGAATTGCCGAGTAAGGACATTTTCCAGAAACCGATCGTGAATTTCACGCACTCTGGCGAGCGACGTGTACGTATGGAAGGCAGCATCGGTTACCGCGATGATCTCGCGCTGGTAGAAAACCTCGCGCTGGGTGTCATTAAGAAGCTGGATTTCATCGATCCTTTGAAAGTGGTCGAATTTAACTTTACGCGTTTCACCGAAAAGAGCATTGATTTTGAAATACTCTTCTGGATCCGCCAGGACAAAACAGGGCCCGGGCCCGCGAAAAGTGCTGCTATGAAGGTGGTGAAGCGGGTTTTTGATGAAAACAATATTTCGTTTCCTACACCCGCGCGGCCTGCGGACCTGCTTCCGCCCGCCCCAGGGAAACCGGAAGTGTAATGCACTATTAGATAGCTTTTACCAGCCGCATTAACACAAAAAAGACCCCGCCACAAATGTGCAGCGGGGTCTTTTCAATATCAATCCTATATTAATAACGGTAAGTCTCCGCTTTGAAAGGACCTTCTACGGTTACGCCGATGTAAGCAGCTTGCTCTTCCGACAGTTTGTCGAGGTTCGCGCCTACGTGTGCGAGGTGCAATGCAGCAACTTTCTCGTCCAATGCTTTTGGAAGAACGTATACTTTCTTCTCGTAAGCAGCGGTGTTGGTCCAAAGCTCGATCTGCGCCAGAGTCTGGTTAGAGAATGAGCATGACATCACGAAAGATGGGTGACCCATTGCGCAGCCCAGGTTCACCAGACGGCCTTCCGCCAGCACGATGATGTCTTTGCCTTCCACGTTGTAGATATCAACCTGTGGTTTGATCTGCGATTTGGTGTGGCCGTAAGATTTGTTCAACCAAGCCATGTCGATTTCGTTGTCGAAGTGGCCGATGTTACAAACTACCGCTTTGTCACGCATTTTGAGGAAGTGACGGTCGGTGATGATTTTGTAGTTACCGGTTGCAGTAACGAAGATATTCGCGCGGTCGGCAGCTTCGTCCATTGTTACTACTTCGAAACCGTCCATAGCAGCCTGCAATGCGCAGATCGGGTCGATTTCAGTAACGAGTACGCGGCAACCTGCACCACGAAGTGATTCGGCAGAACCTTTACCCACGTCGCCGTAACCTGCTACTACCGCTACTTTACCGGCAAGCATCAAGTCGGTTGCGCGACGGATGGAGTCAACCAATGACTCGCGGCAGCCGTATTTGTTATCGAATTTAGACTTTGTAACTGAGTCGTTTACGTTAATTGAAGGCAGGTGGAGCGTTCCGTTTTTGTAGCGCTCGTACAAACGGTGAACACCGGTTGTAGTTTCTTCAGAAAGACCTTTGATGCCGTCGATCAGCTCAGGATATTCGTCAAATACCATGTTGGTAAGGTCACCACCGTCGTCGAGGATCATGTTAAGCGGCTTACGCTCTTCGCCGAAGAACAAAGTCTGCTCGATACACCAGTTGAACTCCTCTTCGTTCATGCCTTTCCATGCGTAAACAGGGATACCCGCTGCTGCGATAGCCGCTGCGGCGTGGTCTTGCGTAGAGAAAATGTTACATGATGACCAGGTAACTTCCGCACCCAATGCTGTAAGGGTTTCGATCAAAACCGCAGTCTGGATCGTCATGTGCAAGCAACCTGCGATACGCGCACCTGCCAAAGGTTGTGACGGCCCGTATTCGGCACGGATCGCCATCAAACCAGGCATTTCAGCTTCTGCCAATGTGATTTCTTTACGGCCCCATTCGGCCAGCGAGATGTCTTTTACCTTGTACGGGATGTACGTTTCGGTTGACGTTGCCATTATTTTACAGTTTAGTTAATATCTTGATTTTATCACAAAACTAAGTAGAAAAACCACCGGAGGGAATATTTGCAGATACAAATTCTGTTTTGGAGGCTTAATTTGGATAATTTATCTTTCAAAGGCTGCATATCGCTGCATTATGAAGTGACGGCCCTGTGATTCACCGGTCAGTGAAGATATTTTGTCTGTATAGCAATCCATTAACTAATCCGTGCCGTTCGTCGACAATAGTATGACATTGGTCGACAATGCTTTTGTAACCCGGTATTGGCCTCCGAAATCGTTATCTTTGTTACCATGCGCCCTGTTGCCCCGGTCCTGAATAATACCCAACATCAAAGAATTTTACTGCACGTTTTGTTCTGGCTCGCCGTACTGACGATCCTGACGATCATTTACGGTGCGGGTATGCCCGATTACTGGCTCACGATCGGCATTGTGGCCCTGTTCATGCCTATCCACATCGGCTATTTTTACCTGATCGCCTACGTGATCATTCCGAGGTATTTCGATCGCAAGAAATACGTGCAGTTCGTACTGTTCTTTTTGCTGATCGTCATCAGTTCCACGCTGGCTTTCAGGTTGATGGAAATACTCGTCGCTGACCCGATTATCTATAATGCTGTGAAAAAGAATGACCCGACGTTCGTTTGGCGGAAGCTGGAAGGGACGTTTGAAGAGCAGCTCGCCAAATCTACCTACCTGATTAGTGCGTTTGAGCAGACGAATATTTTCGTGTGGATCGCATTGTCGGTGAAGTTTTTCAAAATGTGGTTCGATAGGCGGCAGGCAGCGATGGAGGCCGAGCTGAATTTCCTCAAAGGTCAGCTGCACCCGCATTTTTTGTTTAATACACTCAATAACCTCTATGCATTAACCCTCAAACAATCGCCGCAATCGCCGGGTGTGGTAATGGGGCTGGCGGAGATTTTGCGGTATATGCTTTACGAGGCCAATACCGAGGTGGTGCAGCTGGAAAGGGATATTAGTATACTTAAAAGTTATATTGAACTGGAAAAGATCCGGTACGAAGAGCGGCTGGATATCCATTTCAGTATCAATGGCATGGCGCCGGAATATAAGATAGCGCCGCTGCTCATACTGCCGCTCGTGGAGAATGCATTCAAGCACGGCGCGAGCGAGCAGATCGGCCTGGCGTGGATAAATATGGATTTGCGGGTAAAGAACAACGCATTGAAGTTCAAGATCTCGAACAGCAAACCCGAAACGGCCATGCCCGACGATCGCCCGCATCATGTGAGCATAGGCCTTGCGAACGTGCGCAAGCGGCTCGAAATCCTCTATCCTTCGGCCCATAACCTCAAAATCATGGACGAAGAAGATGTTTTTGCCGTGATCCTGGAAATTGACCTTGACAAACGACTGGAAATCTGAATTATGAAGTTGAAAGCCATTCTGGTGGACGATGAACCCCACGCGATCGAAGTACTGGACAATTACCTCGCCAATTTCGCGGAAATAGAAGTCGCGGCACGCTGCCAGGACGCTATACAGGCATTTCAGGTATTGCAGCAGCAGAAGATCGACCTGATGTTCCTCGACGTGAAAATGCCCGGCCTGAAAGGTACCGACCTGCTCCGAAGCCTTAAAAACCCGCCGAAAGTCGTTTTCACCACTGCTTACCAGGACTACGCTGTCGAAGGTTTTGACCTCAATGCGGTGGACTATCTTTTGAAACCCATTCCATTCGAGCGCTTCCTGCGGGCGATGGACAAGGTATTTACGGGTCTGAACATTACCAATCAATCCGTTTCCGTGGCGCAAAAGGCTGCGCCGGCGAGCCAGGATGTCTTTTTATATTTAAAAGTGGACCGCAAAATGGTGAAGGTGAACGTCAACGACATTTACTGGATCGAGAGTCTGCGGGACTATATTAAAGTAGTTTTGAAAGACAAGGCCCTCATTTCAAAACAGAAAATCAGCCTTTTGGAAGAACTCCTGCCCGAGGACGGTTTCATCCGCATTCACCGATCGTTTATCGTGTCGGTGGACAAGGTCGAAAGCTACCATTCCCACAAGCTCGAAATCGCCGGGAAGGAGCTGCCTATCGGCCGCAACTTCCGCAACGACTGCCAGCGCCGTTTCAAGCTGACCTTTTAAATGGCGCTGCAAATGGCGTTTGTCGACAAAACCCGCTGTTGATCGACACTCGCTTTCCCACGCTTCCCAGGCTCGCCGAATCGGTTTAAAATTGCACCGCCATTGAGAAATGGAATGTAATTCATTCAAATCATTTGGAATATTAGCCATGTTAAAAACAAGAAGAATTCTTTGGGCGGCCTTGTCCTTTGCCCTGTTGCTGGGTAGCTGCAAGGAAGACGAAGATCCAACACCATCCAACACATTGACCGCCAAAGCAGGCGCGGATCAGAATGTAAACGCAGGCTCTGTTGTGAACCTCGACGGCAGCGCTTCTACCGACAGCGAGAACAAGCCGTTCGAATTCAGCTGGGCATTCAGCAAAAAGCCCGCGGGTAGTACCGCCAACCTGGCCTCGGCTACCACCGCCAAGCCAACCTTCACGGCCGACCTTCCTGGTGAGTACGAAGTGGAACTGACCATCAGCAATGCGAATGGCCAGAGCAAAGACAAAGTTGTGATCACGTCCACCGTGATCGAACCGATCGTGATCGACGCGAATATCCGCACCAAACTCACATTGACCGACCGCATCAACAACCCCGCCATTCCGGACTACATCGTGAATGCGAATGTGTCGGTAAATGCGGAGCTGGAAATCAAACCGGGCGTGGTGATTGCATTTGCACGGGATACCCGCATTGAAATCAATGACGGCGGCGGTGTGTTGCTCGCCAAAGGCGATTCAGCGAAACCGATCCGTTTTATCGGTAAGGAAACTACCAAAGGCTTCTGGTCGGGTATCGTATTCCGCTCGTCGAGCAGCGCGAACACGCTCGAACACGTGCAGGTAATGCACGCGGGAAGCAAGCCGCTTTATGCGACTATCAAAGCCGGTATGGCGGTCCTCGGGGCTGGCCGCGCCGAAGTGAATATCAAAAACTGTCTTTTCGAGCAGAATGCAGGTTACGGCCTTTACCTCGAATATTCCGTGATTCTTGCATCGTTTGAAAAAAACAATTTCAAAGACAATACCGAGGCAGGTATCCTGATGGGCGCCGAAAACGTGAAAAACCTGGATACGGATTCCAAATTCACCAATGGGAATGGACGCAATGTCGTTGAGATTTTCGGATCATCCCTGCCAAAAAACGCTACAACAGAAGTAGTTTGGAAGGGCTTTAAAGACAAAACCCCTTACCGCATTCTTGAAAACATTGCTTCCGATGCTAACTGGAAACTTTTGCCGGGCGTGATTATCGAAGTAGGCCGGGCAGGTTACATTACCATTGAGGACGGCTATTTCAATGCGGTGGGCACCGAAACGAATAAGATCATCATCCGCGGCGCTGAAAACACAGCCGCTTACTGGAAAGGTTTACTCTGTTTCTCGACCAGCGACAAGAATGTGATCGAAAATGCGGAAGTGTCTGGCGGCGGTAACATCGCGATCGTGTCGGGCAAGAAGGCTAACATCGCGATCTACGGGGGGCAATCCCGCATGGCCATCCGCAAGTCGGTGATTTCCAATAGCGGTGGTTACGGTATCTTCGTCAACTACCAGGGAACCATCAACGCCGACGTCGAAACCGTCAACACTTTCAAAGACAACGCACAAGCGAAGCTGCTGAAAGAGTAGGTAGCGGTAATGGACAGCTCCACGTATTGTACCAGTATCATATTCGGCCTGATCACACTCCTGGTGGTATTTACTTTCCATCAGGCTGTGAGAGGCTCCTGGCTCTTCGCCGCGCTGGTCGCCCTCTGGATTGCGATACAATGCGGGACCGCTCTGGCGGGATATTTCAAAGTTACCGATACCATTTTTCCAAGGCTGCTGTTATTGGGGGGGCCGCCCGCTTTCCTGATAGCCTGGCTCTTTCTGAGCAGGCCAGGGAAAGCGCTCATCGACTGGATGAACGTGGACCTGCTCACGATGATCCACGTCGTAAGGGCGCCGATCGAGGTTGTACTTTACTGGGCTTTTATCGACAAAATGGTGCCGCATGAAATGACTTTCGGAGGTGGCAACCCCGATATTCTGGCCGGGCTTTCGACGCCCTGCATTTACTACATCGGTGTGATGCGTAGCGGAATGAAATGGCGGCTGATGGTGCTCTGGAATTTCCTGTGCCTGGGATTGCTGCTCAATGAAATATTCCGAGCCGTATCGTCTGTACCGTTCGTGTTCCAGTCGATAGGTCTCGACCAGCCCAATGTGCTGGTATTGCAGTTTCCGTTTGTGCTGTTGCCCGGTGTAGTGATGCCGATTCTCCTTTGCGCACATATGGTCGTGATACGCAACCTCGTGAAGGCGCATTGGCAGGAACCCAAGTTTATCAGTTCGGGCCGGACGGTGATCAGCCATTTTTTTCAGCTGAAATGAAATGTTGCCATGAATAGCATCATACCATATATGTTAGCGGGCCTCCTGGTTGCGGCGGGTATTCAGTACCAGGCCGAGAGCAAAGGCACACGATCTGCCCGGCAGCCATTTCCTGAAAAAGGCTTCTGGGTGGCGGAAACTGCTCCGGATAAAAAATCGACGATTGTCCGGTATTACGCCCATAGCAACCATCTGGTGGCGGAAACGACTGAGCCGGAGGTGCTCAACGTCAGCAAGCTTTCGGTTAGAAAATACCTGAATGAAAGGCTTCGGAAGGAGCTGGAAAAAGATACGACAGGCCAATCGGCCATCAAGCTTTATGAAATCAATTGAAATCTAAACAAATCTAAAATTTGCCATGAAAATGAAAATCCAAGCACCCTCACTGGCCATCAGCCGATTCGCGAAATCTGCATTGGCCCTGGCCGTTCTGGCCATGTCGTTCACAGCTTGCAAAGACGACGATAACAACCCTGACCCAGACGGTGGTAACCCCGGCGGCACTGAGAAGGCATTTATTCCAACCAAAGACAAAAGTTATACTTACAAAATCACCGATTCCGACGGTTCCACGGGCGATATGATAACAAAGATCGTCAGTACCAAAGACTCGGCCGGAATGGACGTGCATACGATCCACAACCTGATCCGGGAAAATGAGGAGGAAATGACGCTGGTGTCGAAGGCATATGCCAAAGGCGGGACTACTACTAACGAGCTGCCTTATCCGACAGCCATGAAAGCGCTGGTTAATGAAATCAATGACATCGCTTACATTTCGGATTTCAAGGTCACCGGTTTCCCCCAATACCAGTTTCTGGAAAACAACGGAAAGGTCAACAGCGCTCTTACGTTCAAAGGCGATCCTATCAAGGTGTTGATGGAGCTCGAAATCCCGATTGAGGATGAAGGCTCGATCCTTGGAAAACTCGAATCACGTCTGACTTATAAAAACGGCAAAGCGGTAGCCGAAGAGTCAGTAACTACGCCGGCAGGTAATTTCAATTGCACCAAATGGGAGTATTCCTACGAAGTTTATACCAAGTTCGAAACGGAGGTGACGCAGCCGGAGATCACCACGGAGGTGGTTAATGTAACGCTCTGGACTGCGCCAGGTGTAGGGGTTGTGAAGTCGATCGAAAAAGGGGAGGAGAATACATCTACTACCGAGCTGCGCAAGGTCGAGTAGGGCTGTCGGCGGCAAACATCAATCGTCGCCGCATTCAAAAAAAGAGAAACAATAGAGAAATAGGATGGATAATTTGGGACTAGCCAGATCTTAAAGACCTGGCTAGTTTTGTTTTATATCAAAACAGAAAAGCTCTTGAAGATCGCTCCGAGCCTTACTGCATCGAATATACGCGCCTGAGTACCACCGTGGTTCAATACCGACTGTTCGTGCGAAGTCACACACATTTCGCAGCCGTTCAATGCCGATACGACAAGGCTCAAAAGTTCGAAGAATTCCTTACCGAGCACAGGGTTCACCATAATGCTCATTTTGATGCCGGCAGGTGCATTATCATAAAACTCCTTGTGCATGAAGTGGCGGAAACGGTAGAACACGTTGTTCGCATTCATCAAAGATACGCAGGCTGTTACCTCCGCGATTTCCTTCTCGTCAGCACCTTCCTGTGCCGCGAGTTCTTCCAGGGCCGCGATCAGCGCCGCATTCTTCTCGTTCACCGCAACCGACAATGCGAGCAGCAATGCTTCCTTACGGTTCAATGTCTGTGATTTCAGTACATTACCTACATTGATTTTCAGGTCTTTGAGGTAACGGTGGTCAAGCGCCGCGAGCTTGTTAATCAGCACGCTTTCGAATTCCGCAGGCAAATTGACCTCTTTATACAGGGACTCTTTCGTGTTCCCTGTGGCTGCAAATGGATACATGTTGGTTTGAATTTTGGGAAGGCTTTCCCGTGGGTAGTAAAAAAGCAGTTCACAGAACCGGCGTACGAATGACTGACCGCTGCGAACTGCTTTCAATGGGTGGTTACGCGATGGTAGCTTCGCCTTTTTGCCAGTTGCAAGGGCAAAGTTCGTCAGTTTGCAGCGCATCGAGTACGCGCAATACTTCCGGTACGTTACGGCCTACTGAAAGGTCGTTAACGCTTACCCAACGGATGATACCTTGTGGGTCAACGATGTAAGTTACGCGATAAGCGATTTTCTCGTTTGCTTCGAGAATCCCCAGTTCTTCTGCCAGTGATTTCGAAGTGTCGGCCAGCATCGGGAATTGCAGGTCGCGCAGGTCGTCGTGGTTTTTGCGCCATGCCAGGTGCACGTATTCGCTATCGGTAGAAGCACCGATCAGGATCGTGTCACGGTCAGCGAAGTCTGCAGTGTGTTTGTTGAATTCTGCAATCTCGGTAGGGCACACAAAAGTGAAGTCTTTTGGCCACCAGAACATGACCATCCATTTCTCTGCATTTTTGTGGTCTTCTGAGGTAATATCGTAGAATTCATTTCCTTTTTCAAGCGATACTACGGATGTCTTTTTGAATTCCGGGAAAACCGATCCCACTGATAACAGTCTATTAGCCATGATTGCTCGTTTGTTTATAAATTGTATTTTTTGGTGTTACAAAACTACGAACGATGAGTACATGGGTCAAACCATAACCTGGTACTATGCCAGGAAAGAGTTGATTTAATCAAATGAGTTTAGTTTTATTTATAGAAACGGAGTTGTTATAGATGATGCTTATATTGCCATCAATTTTTGCAATATAATTATACTAATAATAACTGTAATTATAAATTATTTATCGGGCATCACGCCGAGCACCGTTTCCAGCGACATCCCCCGCGAGCCTTTGATGAGGAAATATGTATTTTCTTGCGGGTTGTCCATAATCCAGTTGTGCAGCGAGAATTTATCGGGGAAATAGTAAGCTTTCGGCAGTGCAGGCAGCGCGTGCTGCATGAGTTTTCCTGCAAGTATTACGACGTCGAACTTCTCACCGGCGATCTGTTTTCCCAATGCCAAATGTTCCTCCGGCGCGGCATCGCCCAGCTCGAACATGTCGCCCAGAATAAGGATTTTACGTGGCGCTTCCATTCTGCCGAAATTGGCTACCGCAGCCGCCATCGACGACGGATTCGCATTGTAAGCATCCATGATCACCGTATTGGTGCCTTTTTTGACGATCTGCGAGCGGTTATTGTCGGGTTCATAAGTGGCAACGGCTTCATAGGCATCTGCGTCTTCCACTCCGAAATGTTTCCCGACCGCCAGGGCGGCGCAGATGTTGTCGAAATTGTACCTTCCGGGTAAATGCGTGGTTACCGTCTTGCCGCCGTTGCTGAAAACGACGTTCGGATTTTCCTCAATCAACGTCGGGTTCACCGGGCTGTTTTCCGAACAATAGAATACGATCTCGCCAAACGCGCGGCGCTTGCTTACCATATCCATGATCACCTCCTGCGTGGAGTTCACAAACACGGTCCCCTTCTTTTTGGAAAGGTAGTCGAACAGCTCGCCCTTGCCTTTGATAATGCCCGCAACACCTCCAAAACCTTCCAAATGCGCCTTGCCGATATTGGTGATAAGCCCGTGAGTAGGCAGTGCAATGCTGGCGAGCAATGCAATCTCCTGCTGGTGGTTGGCACCCATTTCGATCACCGCCATTTCATGTTTCGCCGGATCGATGCTCAGGATCGTGAGCGGTACGCCGATGTGGTTGTTCAGGTTCCCGCGGGTAGCGTAGGTATTGAACTTCATCGAAAGCACTTTCGCGATGAGTTCCTTGGTGGTGGTTTTGCCATTCGAGCCGGTCAATGCGACGACCGGGAATTCGAAAGTTTTACGATGATGCCGCGCCAGGTCCTGCAAAGCGGTAAGGCCGTCTTCGAACAACAGAAAACGGTCGCTGGCGACTACATTCGGGTCATCCACCACGGCATAGGCGGCGCCTTTTTGTAATGCCTCACCAGCATATTGGTTACCATCGAATTTATCGCCTTTCAATGCGAAGAAAATGCAGCCTTCGGTGATCTGGCGGGTGTCGGTGGAAACTTTGGCGCCCTTGCGGTATATATCGTAAAGCGTTTCTATGGAAGTATACATGAAATGTTGGCTCGTTATAAAGTTATGCAGGCTTATTTCGTTAGGTTTAGGACAAACTAAACCGCGGCGGACCGCCGGAAACCTGCAAAACTAATAGATTATTCCTCAACGATGCGAACCAAATTTACCTCCTTCATCCTGTGCCTCATTTGCTTTTACAAACCATCCCGACTGCTGGCCCAACAAGCCTGGTTCAAGCTGGATACGCTCACAAGTGTGTCGAGCGCCGGCGTGAAAATGACCAACCCCTGGGGGGGCGGCCTCAATGCCTCGCAGTTCCTGAAAATGCATTTGAATAACGATGCCGACGAGGACCTGGTCGTGTACGACCGCACGAATAGCAAGGTTACCACGTTCGTGGCGGGCCCCGATCCATTGAATGCAGGTAAAAAGACCTTCATCCACGCGCCTTACTACGAAACGCTTTTCCCGCAAGTGGATAACTGGATGATCCTCGCCGACTACAATGGCGACGGCCTGAAAGACCTTTTTGCTAGCACATCGCTGGGGATTGTGGTTTATCAGCAGGTCAAAACGGGGAGTGCATGGTCGTGGAAAAAGGTCCGTGATGTGTTGTATACCAAAGGCTTCTCGGGTAATATCAATATGCAGGTGTCGGGGACCGACATTCCAGCCATTACCGACATCGACGACGACGGCGACCTCGATCTATTGACCTTTGATTTTTCAGGAAATTATATTGAGCTGCATCAGAACTTGAGCATGGAGAAGTTCGGGGTGCGCGATAGCCTCGGCACGCAGGCAAACCCGGTTTTTCAGCGTAATGGCGATTGCTGGGGTAATTTTCACAAAGGAGACGCCGAAGATTTCGTGGTAGGTGTGGATTGCGGTGTGGTAATCGATCCTTCGAAGCGGGTGGCCTCGCCTCTGGGCATCCGGCACGCGGGGAATTCGATCCTCCTTCACGACCTGAATGGCGATGGTACCAAAGACCTCCTCGCCGGTCATGTGAGCAACGATCATATTTCATTTCTGACCAATTCCGCCAAAGGAATTATTGCCAATTTTACCGCTTTCACCAACACTTATCCTCCGGTGGATCCCGTTGCGCTGCACATTTTTCCCGCGGGTTTTTATGAGGACGTGGATTTTGACGGCGTCAAAGACCTGCTCATCGCGCCGAGCCTGCCCGCGAGTGATGCGAATATGACCGATTTCAAATCCTCGGGCTGGTACTATCACAACGAAGGCACAAGCGATAAGCCTGTTTTCAAACTGGTGCGGAAGAACTTCTTGCAGGACCAGATGATCGACGTCGGTGAGAATGCCGTGCCCTCCTTTTTTGACATCGATGGTGACGGCGACCTGGATATGCTCATCGGCACGGGCGGAATGCCTTATGCGGGCGGGTTCAAGGGGAGCTTCTGGCTTTTGAGAAACACCGGGACGGCCACGGAACCGAATTTTACATTCGAGTCGCAGGATTACCTCGAACTCCTTCCCAAACTTTCGGTTTATAATATCAAACCCCAGTGGACGGATTTTAATGGTGATGGTGTTCCCGACCTCGGTTTTGCAGGCACGGCTTCTTCCACCTTGAAGCTCGAATACCGCTACATTCCCAACAAAGGCACCAATGGCGGCGCGGCGCAGCTAAACTTGGCCGATGCGGTGACCATCGCATTACCTGCCGAACTACAAATAGGCGATTCGCCCTATTTCTACGATGCCGACGGCGATGGCGACCTCGATCTGCTCATCGGTAAAACGCAGGGGAATATTTACTACTATACCAATACCGGCAACAGCAAGCAATACACATTCAAACTCGAAACCGACTCCTTCGCCGGCGTGGGAATCAATTTCGCAGGCCGCTTTTCGCAGGTAGCCGTGGCTGATTTCGACCTCGACGGCAAGCCCGATCTCGCGACCGTCGATCACACCGGCACGATTCGCGTGTTCAACAACGCCGATTGGGGCAAATGGACCGACCGCGCCAGCGCCGTCATCAGCATCAATGGGAAGGCGGGTAGTCCGTATTTAGGGAACTACCTCTCCCTGGCCGTAGCTGACCTGAACGGCGATAAAAAGCCCGATGTCGCGATCGGCAACAATGCGGGTGGCGTGCGCCTGCTGACCAACATACTGCCCGTTTCGGTCACCGGTGTAGAGCCTGGCGATGCTGCGGAGGTAAAGGTCTTTCCTAATCCGTCGGTCGATTTTTTCAAGGTATATTCTTCCAAAAGCGGCACATTTGATGTGCTCTCGGCAGGCGGCGTGCGACTGCTCCGGAACCGCGGCATCCGCGCCAATGAAACGCAGCAAATATCCACCGCGCAATGGCCTGCGGGACTGTATTTGGTCGAGCTCAAAGCGGGTAACAGCCGGGTTGTCAGAAAGGTTGTCGTGGGCGACTGAGTATCCCATCAATTTCAAAGACTTCAATCGCTTGGCAGTAGATACCCGGAGGATCGCTCTTACATGATAAAATTCTAAAATTATTTCATGCAAGCTCTTCTGGGTGTTATCTTCCATTTCATCGGTGGCTTCGCCTCCGGCAGTTTTTATATTCCTTACAAGCAAGTCAAAGGCTGGGCCTGGGAGTCGTACTGGATCGTCGGGGGGCTTTTCTCCTGGCTAATCGTCCCGCCGCTCGCGGCTTATCTCACCATTCCGGGTTATACTGAAATCATCGCCCATACCAACGGCGGCATTCTCTTTCTGACCTATTTCTTCGGCGTACTCTGGGGCATAGGCGGCCTCACGTACGGGCTGGGCGTGCGCTACCTGGGTGTGGCGCTAGGGAGCTCGATCATCCTTGGGCTTTGCTCGGTTTTTGGTGCGTTGATTCCTTCGGTTTACTACGAATTCAACCCGCAGCCAGGGAAGGACACTATTTCGATGCTTTTCAGCAATGCCTGGGGCCAATGGGTACTCATCGGTTTGCTCGTGTGCGTGATCGGTATTGTTATCTGCGGCAAGGCGGGAGCGATGAAGGACGCAGATCTGCGTAAAACCGGTCACGTCGCGGCCGATAATACCGAGTTTAAAATCGGCCTTGGGCTCACGGTGTCCATTATTTCAGGTATCCTCAGCGCCTGTTTCGCATTCGGGATCGACGCCGGCAAGGTGATGGCGCAGGAGGCGAACGAGATATGGAAAGCGGCGAATCCGGGGCAAGGCGAGTTTTTATTCCAAAACAATGTGACTTACGTTGTGATCCTCTGGGGCGGCCTTACGACCAATTTCATCTGGTGTATGCTCCTCAATGCACGCAACAAAACCTTCGGCAACTATACAGACTCTTCTACACCTCTGCTTTCGAACTATATTTTTTCCGCATTGGCCGGTACAACGTGGTTCCTGCAATTCTTCTTTTACGGCATGGGTGAGAGCAAGTTAGGGAACGGCCCTAGCTCGTGGATCCTGCACATGGCATTTATTATCCTGGTGGCCAACTCGTGGGGACTAGTCCTGAAAGAGTGGAAAGGAGTAAGTAAAAAGACCATTTCCTCGATCATCATCGGTATTCTGGTGATCGTGCTCTCGGTGCTGATCGTCGGTTATGGTAACTATTTAAAGGAATAACCTATGAAAGCGCATTCCCCGGTAATCCTGGCGGCGATAATGGTGGCTGCGGGCTGTTCGTCGGACCATAAAAGTGATCAGAAGCAATTGGAAACAACACAAACACAGGCGGCCGGCACATTCGGCTATGACCTGGCTTTTTTGAAGAAATATAAAGACGCCGTCGTGCTCGCTGCGCCGGATAATGCAGAGGCACAGGCTATTGTCGTTCCGGCATATCAGGGCAGGGTGATGACCAGCACGGCCAACGGCGACGGCGGCAACAGCTATGGCTGGATCAACTACAAGCTCATCGAAAGCAGGCAGTACCAGCCGCATATGAATGGTTTCGGCGGCGAGGAACGCTTCTGGTTATCGCCAGAGGGCGGTCAGTTTTCAGTGTATTTCAAAAAAGGAAAAAGTTTTGATTTTGAAAACTGGCAGACGCCGGCGCTGATCGATACGGTTGCCTATAAAGTGGTTGAATCGGATGCTTCCTCGGTGAAGTTTCAGATTAATGCGATGATTGAGAACTATTCCGGCAAGATGTTCATGATCGATATCAGCCGGAAAATTCAGATGCTGACAAAGGAGGATATTGCCAATTTGCTCGATTTGCCTGCATTAAGCGGCGTCAAGGCGGTTGCGTACCGTTCCACCAACGTCGTGACCAATAAGGACGAAACCTGGAAACCTGAAACGGGAATGCTGGGTATCTGGCTGCTGGGGATGTTCCGGCCTTCGGACCAGACGACCATCATCGCGCCGTTTTCGAAAGCATTATCCGACAAGCCGCTCATTACCGACGATTATTTCGGCCGGATACCTGCCGACAGGCTCGTCGTCAAAGACTCGGTATTGTTTCTCAAGGCCGACGGCAAACACCGCAGCAAGATCGGTATCGCCCCGAAATCGGCTCGGAATGTGGCCGGGAGCTATGACGCCGAAAAGGGCATTCTCACCATCATTCAATTCGACCTCGACCCGCAGGGACAGTATATGAAATCGACCTGGGAGCTGCACAAAGACCCCTACAACGGCGATGCATTGAATGCCTACAACGACGGTAAACTGGCCGATGGCACGCAAATGGGGCCGTTTTACGAGCTGGAATCGAACTCGTCGGTGAAGGCGTTGAAGGAAGGCGAGGCCATTACCCACCGGCAGAGCACGTTTCATTTCGAAGGCGATAAAGCATCATTGAATGCGATTGCACAAAAGGTGCTCGGTGTAAATATTGACCAAATCGGAGAAATTTTTTAAATAAACCATGACAGGGCAGGATAGTTGAGGGATAGTCAATACAGATATTTACGTACTGATGCCAGGCGTTTGCCGGACATCAAGGAGCGTATTTCAGACCGCTGACTATTCCTGATCCTGTGAAAAATTCAGAACGTTCATCAGAAACCTATCTGATCACACGCTGGCAGCAGTTTTGTGCGGGGGATAAAACTGCGTTCGGTGAGCTCACCGAACTGAATTATGCCGCGCTTTACCATTACGGCACGCGTTTCACACTCGACCGCGACCTGATCAAGGATTGCTTGCAGGACCTTTTTCTCGAAATCTGGGAAAAACGCGAAACGCTCTCCTACATCGCGGCCATCAAGCCCTACCTCTTTCAATCGCTGCGGAACAACCTCATCCGCCGCATCCGCAGGCAATCGGTTTTCTCCGACATCCGCGACGACGACCTCCAGGACGACATTTCACCCGAATCCGACTGGATCATTCAGGAAACGGACCAACTCACCAGCTACCGCCTGAAACAAGCCATCGACGCTTTGCCCAAACGCCAGAAAGAAGCCCTCTACCTCAAATATTACGAAAACCTGTCCTATGAAGAGATTGCAACCGTAATGGGTTTACAACGGCAGGCCGTGGCCAATTACCTGCAATACGGCATCCAGAAACTGCGCGAATACTGGCAGCATGCCACTATTTTTCTTGCGTTATGCTCCGAAATTGCCTGGCACTGAAAAATTTCTGAAAATTTTTTGAAATCCATGGGTACTATTTGCGTGCACACTACTCATCGTATCAAAGCAAATAGTTAAAGAAAATCCATGAATAATCATAGTCACTTCCAGGTGAAGGATTGGCTCGATGACCTCGCATTTCAGCGTTGGGTGTACCACGGTGAGCAGGATGTGTTTTGGCAAGAATTTATCCGAAATCATCCGGGCCAACATGCCAACATCGAGCAGGCCCGCGAATTATTACTGGCCGTCCGCGGCGAGCTCGATGCCCTGCCCGATTCGGAAGTGAAACTCCGTGTGAGCGAAATCCTGAACGCGATCCCGGACGAGAAGCTGCGTGCATTGCCCTGGTGGAAAAGTAATTGGCTCAAAATAGCGGCTATGCTGTTGCTTGCATTAGGCATTGTGACGGCATTATTCCGGGAAAAGGAAAATCTTCAAAGCCTGCAAACTTTTGTAGCCGGGCTCAGCGACGGTGACAAGCCAGGAGAGTTGGAAATTTATAATCAAACCAATGCCATACAGCTTGTAAATCTGCCTGACGGCAGCTCGGTTATCCTCAAAAAACACGCACGGATCAGTTATCCTGCCGCATTTGCAGCCGATCGCCGGGAAGTGACGCTGCGTGGGGAGGCGTTTTTTGAAGTAGTGAAAAATCCGGAACAGCCGTTTTTCGTGTTCGCAGGCTCGATGGTTACCAAGGTCAAGGGCACGAGTTTCAGTATCAAGGCCAATGACGATGATGACGATGTGGAACTGGTAGTGAAAACGGGTGTAGTGGAAGTTTCGGCATTCGAAAATGAAGGGAAAAGCCAGGTTGGTGCGGGTAAAAAGTTGATTTTGAAACCAAACGAGCAGGTGACTTTCAACCGCAAGAGCCTGAATATGGTTACGAAAACGGTGCAGAAGCCGATCCTGCTCAATCTGCCGGCCGAAAGTCAGAATTTCGAATTCAAACGAACGCCTCTGGCCGAGGTATTTGCCGAGCTGGAAAAAACATACGGAATCCGTATTCAGTTTGACGCGCGCGCCATTGCGCATTGCACGCTCACGGCCAGTCTCGGCGACGAGCCGGTACACGAAAAGCTTGACCTCATATGCGCGGTCGTGAATGCGCGGTATGAGACGCGGGGAAGCACGGTGGCCATCACTTCGGAAGGCTGCGAATAGCATTACTTAACCTTTTTACTTATGGGAAAACATTACAAGGAGATCATTTGGCAGATCATGAAAATCAGCATTGTCCCGTGTTTGCTCTGGATGCTCTGTATGCAGTTCTCGCTGGCCAAAGACTTGCGTGCACAGGAGATTTTAAGTCAGCGTATATCAATATCCGTTACTGATATGGATATGGAAAAAGTGCTGGAAAAAATAGAAGGTCAGACCAAGGTCCGTTTCATTTACAGCGCCGAGGTAATCCATGCCGAACGGAAAGTGACGCTCGATTACCAGAACCAGCGGCTCGATACCGTGCTCGAAACGCTGCTCGGCCCGCTAGGTATTGAATACAAGGTTTCCAAAAAGACCATTCTCCTGCGAAAAGCGGTGGAGAAAAAGACGTCATTAAAAGCAGAAACCATTGAAAATAGTATCCCGAGGGCGCAGGCAGACCGCGATATTACCGGCAAAGTGCTCGACGAAAAGGGCGAACCCATTCCCGGCGCGAGCGTGGTAGTAAAGGGAACAACAGTGGGGACTTCCACCAATATCGAGGGGATTTACCAGCTTTCGATACCCGAGGACAAGGATATTGTGATAGTCAGTTTTGTGGGGTATATCAGCCAGGAAATCCGCATTGGCAATGCTGCCAGCCTGGATATTACCCTGAAAGTCGATGAAAAAGCGTTGGAAGAAGTGGTCGTCGTAGGTTTTGGCGAGCAGAAAAAGGTATCAGTGACCGGCTCTGTATCGTCGGTCACATCGGAAGTATTGCAGCAGAGTTCATCAGCAAGCTTGGCCAATTCTTTGTCGGGACGCTTACCGGGCCTGACCTCCATCCAATCGGGTGGGGGCCAGCCGGGACGCGATGACGCGACGATGTACCTCCGGGGCGCGGCCACAACCAATGGGCGCAGTCCGCTGATCCTCATCGACGGGGTGCCGCGCGACAACATCCGCACGCTCGACGCCAACGAGGTAGCCTCCGTATCCATTTTGAAAGACGCTTCCGCGACAGCCGTTTTCGGTGTGAGAGGGGCCAACGGGGTGATCCTGATCACTACCAAACGCGGCACCGCGGGTAAGAATGAGCTGACGATCAATGCCGAACAAAGTTTCACCTCTTTTACACGCGAGCCCGAACGTCTGCATTCGCTCGAATACATGGTGCTGCGTAATGAGGCTTCTAAAAACGACGGCATTACACCCTTGCCTTTTTCGGAAGAAACCATGGCCAAATATGCTAATCCGCTCGCCGGCCTCGACCCGAACGACCCGGATTATGCCCGGAAAGCGATGGTGAGAAAATACATTTACCCCGATCACGACTATTACCGCGAATACGTCTCGCGGTACGCGCCCCAGACGCGCGTGAACATGAACGTGACCGGCGGTACCGATAAGGTTTCCTATTTTGTGAATGGCGGCTACCTGCATCAGGGCGGTAACCTCAATACCGAGCCGAAATCGGTGCTGGGCTACGATCCCGCCGCTAAAATGGACCGCTACAACTTCCGCGCGAACCTCGATTATAAGGTTACCAATTCGCTGAAGTCCTTCCTGAACATCGGTAGCTACATCGAGCAGGTGAATATGCCCGCCGCGTGGCTTTACGGCAATAATGATACCGGCTGGATGATGAGCGACCTCATCTACCAGGCGCAAACGATATTGCCGATTACGCCCGGCCCCACGACCATCGACGGCTTCGGCGTAGCCCCGGGCCAGATCGTCGACCCTGGTTACATGGACCGTTCCGCATTCGAGATCATGAACCGAATGGGCGCCCGCAACGAAGTCCGCTCAAACCTGAATGCGTCGTTCGGGACCGAATGGGACCTTAGCAATGTTGTTACAAAGGGTTTGAGCCTGAAAGGAATGCTTTCATACGATTCAAAAGCGACCACGGCCATGCAGGGCAAGAAGTCCGAAAGACTTTACCTGGCCGAAGTCGATATGGCGAAGGATCAGCTGAGCTATGCCGTGAAGCGCTCCGACGAGTCGCTGCTGACGCTTACCAAAGGAGCTGATTCGCGCTACAACATTAATATTCAGGGCTCCATCAATTACGCCCGGGCTTTCGGCAAGCACGATGTGACGGGCATGATCCTCGGTCAGCGCGATACCTGGGAGTCGACCGGCGGTGAAATCCCGTTCAATGTATTGGGTGTTGCGGCGAGGGCCACTTACGGTTACGATGAGCGCTATCTGGCGGAGGTCAATATGGGTTATAATGGTTCCGAGCAGTTTGCGCCGGGGCATCGTTACGGCTTTTTCCCTGCGTTTTCGGCAGGCTGGATCATTAGTAACGAGAATTTTCTCAAAAACAACCGCTATATCACCAATCTGAAACTGCGGGCTTCCTATGGTAAAGTGGGAAATGACAAAATGGGTACTGCGCGGTTTCTTTACCAGAGCAACATCACATTGGGCGGGGACGGACCGCTGGGCAGCCTTGGCTTGGGGCAGACGATCAACCAGGGCTTGCTCGGTAACCCTAATATCACCTGGGAGATCGCGAAAAAGCAGAACTACGGCCTCGATTTGCAGATTTTGCGCGACCTCAATCTCTCTGTGGATGTATTCAAAGAACATCGCAGCAATATCCTGATTTCCCGCGGAACGGTGCCGGAGTTCCAGGGGGTGCCGCTGGGCAATATCCCGAAGGTGAATATGGGATTGGTGGATAACAAAGGGTTTGAACTGGAATTGTCCTATAACAAGGCACTCTCGAAAGATTTTAAAATCATGATCTCTGGAAACTACGGCTACAACCATAATACCGTGAAATTCCTCGACGAGTCGGCGCGGGACGAAACTTATGCTTACCGCTACCGTTCCACCGGCTTTTCGCTTAACCAGTCGTGGGGATATAAAATCGATTACAGCAATGGGAACGGGTATTTCAATTCAAAAGAAGAACTGGACAGCTATCTCAAAACCACTACTTATGGTTTTGGCGAGCCAAGGGTAGGCGATTTCAAATACATCGACCTGAACAAGGACGGCGTGATCAACGACAAGGACCAGGCGCCGATCGGCTATTCCAACATTCCGCGCGTAATCTACGGCCTCTCGCTCACTTTCGAATACAAGGGCTTCGACCTCACTACATTCTTTCAAGGCGTAGGCAAATATTCCAGCAACTATTCTCAGCAGGGTGTGTATGAGTACATTATCCGGGGGACCTATTTTGATTACCATAAAACAGCCTGGACACCCGAACGGTATGCCGCCGGTGAGAAGATCACCTACCCGGCCCTCAGCACGCATAGTAATACCAACCATAACGCGAATGACTTTTTCGTCATGAACCGCTCGTTCACACGCCTGAAAAACCTGGTACTGGGTTACACCCTGCCCGCAGGCGCGTTGAAGGCCGTGGGCGTGAGTAAAATGCGGGTGTATGTGAGCGCGCAGAACTACTTCACCTGGGCGCATTTGAAGATGGGCCACCTCGACCCTGAGAACGATGCTTCGCTGGGTTACCCGGTTGCCAAAATGGCCAATTTCGGTTTGAACATCACTTTCTAATAGCGCCGCAATATGAAAATGAGAGCTTTACGATATGCATTGATACTGGCGATGCTCACGGTTTCTTCCTGCAAGGACGTGCTGGACATGGCCCCGGACGGCAAGCTGACTATGGATGAAATTTTCGCAGATAACGACAAAACCGGCGCATTCCTGAACAGCTGCTATGCCAATATTCCCGTAAAAGGCACGCGCTACTTCTTTTGGAGCCGGGGGCCGGTAAATTGGAGCGACGAGAGCTGGGATACCGACGCCGAAGCCGAATCCTGGATCATGTCGGGACGGATGTATAACGGCGATGCTTCCGCGGGCAACCACCCGATCACCAACATCAGCGCGGATGCCGGTAATGGCGAGTACTGGGCCCGGTATTGGAGCGCCATCCGTAACTGTACGTTGTTCATCAGCCGCATCGACAAGGCCACTGTCCGCAATCCGGCCGACCGGGCCCGCTGGAAAGCCGAGGCACACTTGCTTCGCGCCTATTATTATTCCGAACTGCTGAAATGGTTTGGTGCCGTGCTGCCGATCGAGCGTGAGCCTTACGACTTTCAGCAAGACTTTTCCAATGTCACGAAAGCCGGCTATTACGAGGTTGTCAAGTTCATCATGGAAGATTGCGACGTGGCGCTTGCCACGGCCGAGCTGCCCTGGCGTATTACGACCGACAGCGAAGGCGGCCGCGTGAACAAGGCGCTGGCGGAGGCGATCAAATCCAAAATGATCCTTTTTGCTGCCAGCCCGCTTAACAATGCCGGCAAGGATTATTGGCAGGAGGCTTATCAAGTGAATAAAACATCATTGGAAAACCTGCGGGCGAATGGCTACGAGCTGTATAACAAAGTGAACCTGCCACAGACCTATTTGTCGGACGTGGCATTTCTGGGGCCCGACAAGAACGAAAAAACGGCACTTTACAACGAATATTTCACGCAAACGATGAAGTACGCGCCCAACCCGGTGGATCGTGAAACGATTTTTCAAAGCCGCGAAAACCAGGGGAATATCTGGAATATCGACGGAATAGGCTCGCAGGATGGTTACAAATCGGGCACTTGTCCTACGCAGGAACTCGTGGATGCCTATGAAACCATCGACGGCCAGCCGGTACTCGACCTCGACAAACCATACCTCGACGAGCAGCATTTACAGCCGAATTATAACACGGCCAACAAAACCTACGATCCGAAAAACCCATATGCCAAACGGGACCCGCGTTTTTATGCTTCCATTTATTACAATGGTTCCAAAAGAAAGGCAATGTGGAATTTTGCCGAAGCGCCGGAGTCTTTTGAAAATTACCCTGCCCCGATCGGGAACCGTACCCGCGTGATCGCTACTTACAAAAACGAGCCGCAGACGGGCATTCACCCGAGCACACGCAAGGCTACCCGCACAGGCTACTACGAGCGGAAGTTCCTCCACCCGAATTCCGGCGGGGATAATCCCATTGCCGGGGCCAACTGGAAGCTGTTCCGCCTGGGTGAGGTAATCCTCAACTTTGCCGAAGCTGCCGCTGAGGCCGGTCAGCTGGCTGATGCCGCCAAGGCCGTGAACGAGATCCGCGCCCGCGCCGGCATGCCCGCATTACCCGCCTCACTTTCGAAAGTGGATTTGATCAAACGTATTCATGCCGAGCGACGGGTGGAGCTGGCGATGGAGGAAAACCGCTATTTCGATCTCAGGCGCTGGTCGAAACCGACCGACGACCTGGCACAAACCGACCGCTGGGTAACCGCCATGGAAATTGCCCGCAATACCGACGGCTCCTTTACATACGCCCGCAGGCCTGTGCGCGCGACCGAGCGCAAGAACTACACCAACAAGTTCCTGTGGGTGCCCATTCCGTTGAACGAAGCAAACCGCCTCCGCTCCATTACCGGGGCCGACTGGCAAAATGCAGGTTGGTAATCAATGGCTTCAAGGACTAGATCTTCAAGAATATGATACATTTTATCAAATCGAAATTAATCATGGCATTGGCTTGCCTGCTGGCCGGTATGCCGCTTTACGCGCAGGAAATTACCGCGACGGTGGCGGGTACGGTGCTGAATGAGTTCGGTCAGCCGCTTGCGGGTGTGACCGTCCTTTCTGAAAACGGCAAAAACGGCACGTCTACCAATATCAAAGGCGAATTTACCGTGACGGTCGACGACGGTAGCCGCGCGCTGGTGTTCTCTCTTTATGGGTATGGCAATGAGAAAGTGGCCCTCTCGGAAAAGCAGGAAATGGATGTGCGTTTGAAATGGGATGCACATTTCAAAGACGAAGTGGTGCAGCTTGGTTATACCTCCCAATTGCGCAGTGAACTCTCCGGTGCGGTATCAACTGTGAAAGGGGAAGAGCTCGAAAAATCGCCCGTCGCGAACCTGACACAAACTTTGGCGGGGCGGCTCTCGGGGCTCACAACACATGAAGGTTTTTCCGAGCTATCCCGCGCTGCAACGAATCTGTATGTCCGGGGCCTTCCGGCTGCCCGTACTAATGGCCCGCTGGTGATCATCGACGGTATCATCAACGCCTACAATAGCAACCAGACGCTGGAATACATCACCGCCAATGAAATCGAATCCATTACCGTGCTGAAAGATGCTTCCACGCAGGCATTGTACGGCATTCAGGGCGCAAATGGCCTGCTGGTTATCACGACCAAACGAGGAAGGAGGGGGCCTTTGCAGATCAAAACGCGCTTCGACCAATCCATGCAGCAGGTTACCACGAAGCCCGCCTTTTACAATGCCGCCGAATATGCCGAAATGCGTAACCAGGCAGCATTCAACGATGGTTTGGGCACGAATTACCTGTTTAGCCAGCAGCAGATCGAAGGCTATCGTTCGGGGCAAAACCGCGATTTGTACCCGAATAATAACTGGTACGACCGCTATCTCAAAAACTTCGCGGCCATGCAGCGTGCGAGCGTGAATGTGACGGGCGGCAATGATAAGGTGCAATTTTTCTCGAACATCAACTTCATGCACCAGGGCGGCTATTTCAAAACCGACCAGCCGCGCTACGATCCGAACGCGAACAATATCTGGGTCAATTACCGCTCCAATATTGATATGAGCCTGAACCGTTACCTGAAAGCATTCATCCGCCTCGCGGGTAACGTAAAGCGGGAGCGCACACCCGGCGGTGCGAGCAATGCGGAGGTTTACAGCAGCATTTTCCAGATCCCGTCAACCGTCTACGGCCCGGTGACGCCGGCGGTAATCAGTACATCGGGCGAAGTGCTCGATGCCGGAGGGAAAGTGATCACAACCGAACGGGTAGAGTCACCAACCTATGGTATGCTTAACCGCACGGGTTACACGAGGCACACCGTCACCAATATAGTGTCACAGTTTGGTTTAGATCTCGATATGGGCTTTCTCACCAAAGGCCTCAACCTGACGGGTACCATGGCTTACCAGACCAATTCCGTAGGTAGCCTTTCCACCAAGCAGGATTATGAACGCTGGGTACAAACGAGCGATTCGGCATTGACATTCACCAAAAAAGGCGCGCAGAACAACACACCGCTGGCTTATTCCAAAGGTCATTCCTACTATTACCATCTTACCTACAATATCGCGGCAAACTACAAGCGCGATTTCGGACGGCACCGGGTGGGAGGAATGGCCTATATGTTTTATCAAAACCTGACAAAGGCCGATAACTCATCGCCCGGATTGCTTCCCTACAACCGCGTAAGCTCGGGATTTGAGGTTTCTTACGGGTTCGATAGTCGCTATTTGGTGAAGTTCGACCTCGGCTATTCGGGTTCGGAGCAGTATGCGCGGAATGTGCGCTATACCAGCACACCGGCGGTTTCGGCGGCGTGGGTGGTGTCCAACGAGCCGTTTTTGAAGAACAATGCATTCCTGACCAACCTGAAACTCCGCGCTTCCTACGGCAAAACCGCCAACGACCAAAGCGGACTGATGCGCTTCGCCTACCTGGATAATGTGACCGTCAAGGGCGGCGGGCCGATCGGCTCCCTGCAATACCTGGTCGAGGAAGGGCAGGTGGGGAATCCGAATATCCGGGCGGAAGTTTCCAAAAAGCAGAACTTCGGCATTGATCTCGGCTTGCTGAATGCATTCTCGGTGTCGGTGGATGTGTTCAGGGAGCGGATGGACAACATGGTGGTGGGCGCGCTGTCGACGATCCCGCTTTACCAGGGTATTCCTCTGGAGAATTATCCCAAAATTAATGCGGGGGTTTTCGAGAACAAGGGCGTGGATATCAATGTGAATTATGTCAAAAGATTTAATAAAGAAATTTCCGTCCACGCAGGGCTGATGCTTAGCTATGCTAAAAACAAGATCATCAGCTGGAACGAGGCGCGCAAAACGGAGGACTATGCCTATCGTAAATGGGAAGAAGGTTATGCATTCGGGCAGGCATTTGGTTACAAGGTGGATTACAGCAATGGAAACGGCTTTTTCAATTCGCAGCAGGAAATCGATAACAGCAACCTTGCATATAGTTTCGGAACGCCCCGCCCCGGCGATTTGAAATACCAGGACCTCAATGCGGACGGCAAGGTCGACGAGCGCGACAAGGCGCCGATCGGAACAGGCGTATTACCCAGCGTGATCTATGGCATTTCAGCTGGTATTACCTATCACAATTTCGACCTGAGCGTGCTGTTCCAGGGCGTGGGCAACTATTCCACGATGTACGGCGGGACGGGCGTTTACGAAACCGATTACGACGGCGTGTTCGGCTCACTGCACCGCAATGCATGGACGGCGGAGCGGCATGCGGCAGGAGAGAAGATTACCGCGCCCGCATTGTCGCTGGCGCGGACCGTGAACCACGTAGGGAGCGATTACTACCTGTACGACCGCTCGTATGTGCGGCTCAAAAATGTCGAGCTTTCATACACCCTGCCGCTTTCCCTATCCAAACTCATTCGGGCAGATAAACTGCGGGTGCTGGTAAGCGGGCAGAACCTCATTACCTGGGACAAAATGAAATCCGGCGATTTCGGTCCCGAAGGCGATGGGTACCTGGCTTTTCCGGTGTATCGGGTTTTCAATGCGGGTATCAGTGTGACTTTCTAAATCAGGTTTTTGGATATGAAAAAATATAAACTACTTGTGCTCACTTCGGCGATCGCCGGCCTGCTGGCGGGCTGCAATGAGCAGCTTGACCTGCCCACCGACGGCCGCATTACCATGGACCAGGTTTTCAGCGATTACAACCGGACCCGCGGCTACCTCAATTCGTGCTATGGCTCCGTTCCCAAACCGTACATGGATCGCGCCTCGTTTACTGATGAAGCCCAGGATGCCGACGACATTACACCCGGTTCGCGCTATATCGTGTGGTACGGAGGCAATGTAACCTCCAATACTTACGCACAATACTCTGCCGACAAAAGCCCATGGGGGGACTTGTACGAGGCCATCCGCAAATGCAATGTGTTTATTGAAAACATTAAAACTGCTCCCGTATATGCGAGCGAGGGCGAGAAAAACGCCTGGACAGCGCAGGCGCATACGCTGCGGGCATTGTATTACCTGCAACTGATCAAGCGCTACGGCGGCGTCCCGATTTTTGATAAGCCGCTGGGCATCGACCATGACTTCTCGACCGACAAGCGTGCGAAATTTTCGGAGGTCGTTGCATTCATTCTTTCCGATTGTGACAAAGCATTGTCGTACCCGGCCACACGTGAGGGGCTGCCGTGGGAGATTTATGACAATCAATATGGTATCATGACGCGCGCCGTGGCTTACGCGATCAAAAGCCAGGCTGTGACCTACGCCGCCTCCCCGCTCTGGAGCGATGGCACCTACACTTGGGCGAAGGCGACGGAGATCAATGCAGAGGCATTATCGCAATGCCTGGCTAACGGCTACCGGCTCTTTGATGAGAAACCAGCCGCCAATATCGCCCAGAATGCCTACGCACTCTTCTTCTTCACCAGCTCCAACGACCAGCGTGCTACCGACAAAGAAACCATTTACCACGTAGGCGACAAAATGCAGGTGTGGCGCTATGCGGGCATGCCTACCAACCCGGGCATGGAGCGTACCGGCCCTTGCCCTACGCAGGATCTGGTGGACGCCTACGAAATGGCCAACGGCGAAGCGCCGATTACCGGTTATTCCGACGAAAGCCGGACGGTTCCGATAATCAATGCTAAATCAGGATACAAAGAAGATGATCCCTATTCAGGCCGTGACCCACGTTTTTACGCTTCTATTTATTACAATGGCGCTGTCCGTAACCTGGATCAGCCGGGCGGGAAGAAAGTGGAGACATTCGTGGGCGGTGCTGAGGAGATTTCGGATATCAACCGGAAGCATACCCGCACGGGCTACTATTTGAGGAAGTTCAACAACTTCCGGTCGGGACAGGATAATGACGCCGATGGGGCAGTGCGCTTGCTGAGGCTGGCGGAACTGTATCTGAATTTCGCGGAGTCGGCTTACCAGTCGGCCGGGCCTGATGTGCCGGTGAAGGCGGGTACATTCTCGATGTCGGCCCGGGACGCAGTGAATGCCGTGCGTACCCGCGCCGGAATGCCGGGCTTTCCGCTGGGTATGAGCAAGGAGGCATTTGAAAAGAAATACCGTAACGAGCGCCGCATTGAACTGGCATTTGAGGAACACCGCTTTTTCGATGTCCGTCGCTGGAAAGTCCTCGACCAGACCGACCGCTTCGTGACAGGCATGCGCATTACCAAAAGCGGTTCCAACTTTGTTTACAAACGCTTTAAATTCCAGAACCGCAATGCATTCTCGGACAAATACCTGATGTACCCGATTGACCAAAGCGAAGTCGACAAGATCATCGGCCTCTCCGGCAGCGACTGGCAGAACCCGGGCTGGCTGGATTGAGAAAAAGGCAGTCGGTTGTCGGCTATCGGCCTCAGCCGTCGGCGGTCCGGCAATTTGACGATAGCCCGTAACAGCAGAAGCCGTAGTAATGTCTCAAACGCTCATCAAAAAGCCTGAATCAATGCAAAAACACGTAACGCTATATTTCTTCATTTTCCTTTTGTTGGTAATCCGTACCGTGCAGGCACAGCCGCTTGCCGGTACGGACGATCTCGGGCGCACCTTACCGCAAAACGACGCCGTGGGTAATCCGAAAGCCAACCGGCAGGTCGGGATGTTCTATTTTTTGTGGCATGATGTGGCCCCGGCCAAAGCCTGGGACCTCAACGAAATCGTCTCCAAACATCCCGAAGTGCTCGAAGATTTCGACCATCCCAATTGGGGCGGCGATCCTAAGAATAATGTGGGAATGTACTACTGGGGACAGCCTATTTACGGATATTACAAAGCCGACGATTACTGGGTTCACCTTCGCAGCATTCAGCTGCTCACCGATGCCGGGGTGGATTTCCTCGTTATCGATGCTACCAATCGGCTTACCTATCCCAAGCAAGCCGATGTGCTTATGAAAGCCATGGACGCCGTGCGTGCGCAGGGGCGTAACGCGCCTAAAATTGTGTTTTATACCAATACACAATCAGGTGAAACCATGCAGGAGGCCTACGATATGTTCTACAAAGAGGGTGCTCCCTACCGGCATCCGGATTGCTGGTACCTGCTCGACGGCAAGCCGCTGATCATCGGCATTACCAGCGAAGCCAAAGGCAAGAATTTCGAGTCGTTCTTTACTTTCCGAGAATCGCAATGGCCCACCGAGAAACAGAAGGTGAATGGCTGGCCGTGGATTTCGTTCACGCGTCCGCAGAAGGTACATTATAATACAAAAGGGGAAGGGGAGATCATCAACGTGTCGGTGGCCCAACACCCGAACCCGACAGCCGGAATGGGCGGTTCCGCTTTTTATGGCAATATGGATAACTGGGGCCGCAGCTACCGGAACGGCTCGCACGGCGATCCCAAAAAAGATATTGTTTACGGCTACAATGTGCAGGAGCAATGGGACTACGCCATCAGACAAAACACCCCATTCATATATGTGACGGGCTGGAACGAATGGATTGCCGGCAAATTCCCGAGCCATGACAAGAACCCGGAGCATTCGTGGTTCTGCGATCAGGCCAGCCCGGAATACAGCCGCGACATTGAACCGTCGCTGACAGCCGGATTGAAAGACCATTACTATATGCAGCTTGTGGGGAATATTCGTCGGTATAAAGGGGTGGAGGGTAATGCCGCACTAGGTTCTGCCCAAACCGTCAAAACGCTCGATGACTGGAAGGACGTGACGGTCACCTACCGCGATTACACCGGCGACACGCAGGCGCGTAACCATCCCGGCGCGCAAACCGAGCCCGCGCATACGTATGTGAACAAAACCGGCCGGAATGATTTTGATCGGCTGAAAGTGGCACACGACGCTAAAAACCTCTATTTCTATGCTCAAACCACCGCTGAAATAACCCCTAACTCCGGTGACAACTGGATGCGCCTCTACCTGGATACGGACCGTAAGCCCACCGGCTGGAAAGGTTACGACTACCGCATTGTCGCAGGGAACACTTTGCAGCAATACCGGGCCGGCAACTGGCACGATGTAAAGAAAGTGACCTATCAGGTACAGGGAAACCACATGATGGTGACCATCCCGCGCGCTTATCTTGCCAATTTGAAAACCCCTTTGAACCTGGAATTTAAATGGTCGGACAATATGCAGGAGGAGGATAACCCGCTCGACTGGTATGTCAATGGGGATACCGCGCCGGGGGGGCGGTTTAATTTTATCGTAAATCAATAGGAATCATCAGGAAAATAACATTCGCGATAAGGTGCAGCGCACCGCAAGAATTGTAGAACATGAAAATCAGATATGGTAAAATGGTGTGGATATTGTTTTCGGGATTTTTCATTCCGAATGCATTTGCCCAGAATTACACCGCCGACGTGACCGCTACCGACGCCGTGGGACGCAAGCTGCCGGACCATGCCGAAGTCGGCGATTTGAAAAAAGACAAATTCGTGGGGCTTTTCTATTGGACCTGGCACACGCAGCAGGCCAAAAACAACCCTCCGCTGAACGTGACCGAATACCTCGCACGCGATCCGAAGGCGGTCCACGATTTCAAGAACCCGATCTGGCCGAAACGCAACAGCCCGTGGTTTTGGGCCGAGCCGTTGTTTGGGTATTATGTCGATACCGATGAATGGGTATTGCGCAAACACGCCGAAATGCTAGCCGACGCGGGTGTGGATATGATCATCTTTGATTGTACCAATGGCAATATCACCTGGAAGGAGTCGTACATGAAGCTTTGCGAGGTGTTTACGCAGGCACGAAAAGATGGGGTAAATACCCCGCAAATTGCATTTATGCTGCCGTTTTGGGTGAGTGACGGCGGGAAGGAAATCATCCGGGAAGTCTACCGCGACCTTTACAAACCTGGTAAATACAAGGACCTGTGGTTTCAGTGGAAAGGGAAGCCTTTTATTATGGCAGATCCGGCATTTACCGAAACGATTAAAGGCCAATCGGCACAGCCGGAGCTGGAAAAGGAAATGCGGGAATTTTTTACATTCAGGCCCGGCCAGCCGGTGTATAACAAAGGACCCGAGAAACCCGACCATTGGGGATGGTTGGAAATTTATCCGCAGCATGGTTTTAAAAAGAATGCGGATGGCAGCTTCGAGCAGGCCACTGTGGGCGTCGCGCAAAACTGGACCAAAGAACGCGGCCTCACCGCATTGAATGCAACCGGCTCCTTCGGGCGCAGCTACACGCATGCGAAAGGGCATATTACCGAACCTGGTGCAGTAAACTACGGCCACAATTTCCAGGAACAATGGGACCGCGCGAGGGAAATCAATCCCGAACTGGTATTCATCACCGGCTGGAACGAATGGATCGCCGGCCGCTACGACGTATGGCAGCAGCAAACCAATGCATTCCCCGACGAATTCGACCAGGAGGGCAGCCGTGACATCGAGCCGATGAAAGGCGGGCACGGCGATAACTATTATTACCAGATGGCCGCCAATATCCGGCGCTTCAAGGGCTTGCCTGCACCGCAGCCTGCCTCAAAGGCGGTTACTGTTAAAATGGATGGGCAGTTTAAAGAATGGGAGAACATTTTGCCGGCATTCAAGGCCCACAGAGGCAGCACGCTGCACCGTAATAGCGCTGGCTGGGGGAGTATGCTCTATCGCAATACCACCGGGCGCAATGACATTGTTCTTTCCAAAGTCGCCCGCGACCAGGACCACATTTATTTTTATGTCGAAACGGCGAAACCGCTCAGTCCATCTGCCGATCCGGGTTGGATGAGGCTATTTATCAATACGGATCGGGACAAGAATACCGGCTGGGAAGGCTACGATATCGTGATTAACCGTGTTAACCCGGGTCAGAAAGCCATTGTCGAAAAAACGGACGCCGCCTGGAACTGGCAGAAAGCCGGGGAGGCCGAATATTCGGTATCAGGAAACAAGCTGGAAATCAAAGTTCCGAAACCGCTATTAGGTATTTCCGGCGAACCTGATTTTGAATTTAAATGGAGTGATCATATGCAAAATGATGGTGATGTGATGGATTTCTGGCTGAATGGCGATGTGGCGCCAGCGGGGCGCGGAAACTATCACTACCGGCCCTGATTCCGGGAAATAAATGGTCAGTACCACTTGGGCATCGATCTGTGTGATTGTAAGGCAATTGACTGACATTCAGGCATTTTATGTCAAATGTTAAACTTTTACAATCACGCACGATGAAACACTTAGAGAATGCAGGGCGCATTGCATTGGGTGCAATGGCTCTGAGTTTGATTACTCACTTTTCCAATGCCCAGGTTGGGATTGGGACAACTTTGCCGCAGGCGATGCTACATGTTCACGATGGGTCGCTTTTGGGTACCAGTAAAAATATGGATCCTCAAAAAAATCCATTTTATGACCCGTCTAATCCAGAGTTTATTGAATACAGAATCAAATGGTTTCATGATAAAGGTGCTTTCAGGGTAGTAAATCAAGTTGTTGGCGCAGGCTTTTTGGATCCGATGGCGATAGCAGATTTTTCGTTTGCCTCAGGGTTTGAAGTCTTTGCTAAAGGCATTGCAGCGACAGCGTTGGGAATCAAAACAGAGGCGAATGGGAGGGCTTCACTGGCAACAGGATATTCTTCGGTTGCCAGTGGTTTACAGTCGTTTGCGCACGGAACGTATACCATAGCTAGTGGAGATCGTTCCGTTGCAATGGGTTATCAAGTTTCAACCAATAGTAAAAACGGCTCATTCATATTTGGGGATGGAACGGGTGCTTCACAAAATGATGCTGATCACCAGATGATGATGCGGTTCGCAGGAGGGTATAAATTATTTACTAGCGCTAATGCCGGGACAGGTGTTTTCCTGTCTCCTAATGGGAATTCATGGTCGATGGTTTCCGATGTCAACAAAAAGGAAAATTTCGCTCCCGTCAATGGCGAGGATTTCTTGCAAAAGATCAGCAAAATGAACCTGACCTCCTGGAACTACAAAGGTCAGGATCCTAAGCAATACCGGCATTACGGGCCGATGGCGCAGGATTTCTATAAGGCATTCGGACAGGATGCTTATGGTACGATCGGATCGGATACGACGATTAACCAGGCGGATTTTGATGGTGTGAATCTGATCGCAGTCCAGGCATTAATCCGAAGAATGGAAGAAATGAGTTTGGAGATTGCCACCATTAAGGCTGAGCTAGCAGAGGCTCGATCTGCCCAAGGAAGGAAGAAGAAACGTATACTGGCGGTTCAAAAGTAGTATTGGTGGAAGAATCTGCGTTCCGGCAAATAAACGTTAAGTGCCACTTGGGTATTGATCTGTGTGACTGTAAGGTAATTGGCTGACATTCGGGTATTTTATGTCAAATGTTAAACTTTTACCATCACGCACGATGAAAAAATTGATGAGAGTGGGAAAGGTGGTGTTGAGTGCCGTCGCCCTGAGTTTGATTACGCATGTTTCGAAAGCGCAGGTGGGGATTGGGACTACAACTCCACAGGAGAGGCTGCATGTTTATGACGGGTCAATAATTGGTACTACTCCTGAATTGCCGGCTGAAAATGATCCGTATTATGATCCTGATTTCGCAATACCCTTGCATTATGGCTTCATGTGGTTGCACGATAAAAGTGCGTTGCGAGCAGTTGGCGAAAGATCGGGTACAGGAACCCTTGACAAACAGGGCATAGGTCAATTTTCATTTGCCGCAGGATATGAAAATTTGGCCAGTGGATTGGGCGCGGTTTCTTTCGGGTTGCGGTCTTCGGCCGCAGGATCAGCATCCTTCGCCGGCGGGGAAAAATCTTATGCTTCGGGTTCATTTGACTTTGCTTTTGGTTCGGGTGCGGTCGCAAGTGGAGGCCATTCGGTTGCGATGGGTGATCAGGTTTCGACAAATGGCCAGTATTCGTCATTTGTCTTTGGATCGGGAGGTAATTCGAGTTTGAAGAATGACAAAAGCTATCAAATGGTCATGGGCTTTTCGGGAGGATACAAGTTGTTTACGAATAGTGTGCAAACATTGGGAGTTCAATTGCAGCCGGGAAGCAATGCATGGTCGGTCATTTCCGACATCAACAAAAAGGAAAATTTCGCTCCTGTCAATGGCGAGGACTTCTTGCAAAAGATCAGCAAAATGAATCTGACCTCCTGGAACTACAAAGGTCAGGATTCTAAGCAATACCGGCATTACGGGCCAATGGCGCAGGATTTCTATAAAGCATTCGGGCAGGATGCTTACGGAACGATCGGAACGGATACGACCATTAACCAGGCGGATTTCGATGGTGTTAATCTGATTGCCATTCAGGCGCTGGTTAAGAGGACCGAACAGTTGGAAAAGCAGAACAACGATCTGCTGATGGAACTGGCGGAAATCAAGGCGCAATTGGCAGGGAGTGCGCGGACACCGGGCAAAGGCAAACGGAAGGGGATTATAGCGAATAGATAATTCACACACAAAATTTTTACAAATGAGAATCAAAACATCAATTGCATTGGCACTGTGTTGCATGTGGGCGATGGAGGGGCGTAGTCAGTTTGTTACGGGCAGCGATTTGTATGTGAAAATAGGTACGGTATTTTCGGTCGATAGCCTCGTACTCGTACCCACCGAAGATCTTAACCTCGGCAATAACTACGCTTTAACAGTGGAGCATACCGCGGTGCCTGGTAACCCGAATGCGAGCATTAATAAGAAGTATGTCTTCAATAATCCGGTCAATTTTCATGGCAACTTGGGCATTATATACGATCCGGCGGAGTTGAATGGAAACACGGAATCAATGCTGGAATTGGCGAATTCGTGGTCGGATCAGTCGGGGTTTGTGACGATGTCGGGTTCCACGCGTGATTTAGGCTTGCATTTCGTATCCAAGGATGTCGCGGACCTGGATATCAGGCTGCTCACACTCGTGAATGCGCAGAGTGCACTGCCGGTTACGCTCGTGACATTCGATGCGGAAAAGGAAGAAAGAAGTGTAAGATTATCGTGGAAAACTTCCTTTGAAACGAACAGTGATTTCTTTGAAATCCAGCGGAGCCGGGATGCGAAGAACTGGAAGGCATTGGATCGGGTGCAGTCGGCCGGTGAAAGCAGCCAGCAGGCGACCTACGGCTTCACCGATACGGAACCGGTTGCAGGGACAGGCTATTACCGGTTGAAAATGGTCGATCGTGACGGCACTTTTGCATTCAGTCAGATCAGGAAGGTGTTGTGGGATGGAACGGACCTGGTCGTGTTCCCGAACCCGGCAGGCGAGAGGCTTGAAATGAATGTGAAAGACTGGTCAAAGGTGACGAAAGTAAGCGTACTGAATGCCGGAGGCGGCGTTGTAAAAGAAACCGCCGGGGCAAGAGGGGCAAAGGAAAAACACATGCTGCTAACCGGCTTACAATCGGGAAGCTATATTCTGGAAATCAAGTACCGCGACGGAAGTTCTGAACGTACGCATTTTGTTAAATATTGACATTTCCCTGATCCGAGCTATGGTGTAATCGGTAACGCACACAATAGCCCGGATTCTGATTTTAATCCTAATTATCATAGTAAAATTACCGGCTTGCCGGGTTTAGTTACCAGTATTTATTCAACGAGATTCCTTAACCCTGCTTTCCTGTTCGATCGTATGCTGCCATTCCGAAGTAGTTTCAGAATCGGTCTGCCATTGCTGACCGCCTCCCTGCTGTTTAATACCCAAAGTTGTAAACCTCCTCAAAATAAGTCTGGCCAGAATGTAACCGTGGCGAATGCTCCTGAAAGGGTTGAGACCGACATTTATGCAGAGCATATCAGGACAACCGGTTTCCAAAAGCCGGAAGAAGAACGCCTGAGTTTCGTACTACCCGAAGGTTTCGAAGTAACGCTTTTTGCCTCCGAACCTGACATTACGAAGCCGATGAATATGGAATTCGACGATCGCGGCCGATTGTGGGTAACGCAATCGTCGGAGTACCCGGTGGCGGCCGGAGAAAGCGACGGAAAGGATCGCATTACGATCCTGGAAGATAAAAATGGCGATGGCCGGGCCGACACTTTCACGCATTTCGACGACAATCTCAATATCCCGATCGGTATTATGCCGGTTGCAGATGGGGCAATCGGATACAGTATTCCCAATCTTTATCATTTCAAAGACACCAATAACGACGGCAAGGCCGATAGCAGAGAGATATTGCTCGGCGGCTTCGGGCATAAAGACACGCATGGAATGGTGAACAACCTGATGCGCGGGTTCGACGGCTGGCTGCACGTATGCCACGGTTTCTCCAATATTTCGCATGTTGCCGGCACGGATGGCGATTCGATACGCATGAACTCCGGGAATACTTTCAGGGTGAAAATGGATGGGAGCCATGTGGAACAGACGACCTTCGGGCGCGTGAACCCGTTTGGCTATGCGTATGACGAGAAAGGTTACTTGTATTCTGTGGATTGTCATACCAAACCCATTACCCAGCTCATTTTTGGCGGGGATTATCCGCATTTTGGCAAGAAGGCGCCTGTCGGACTCGGTTTCGCGCCGGCGATGATGACCTACGACCTGGGTTCGACGGCATTGGCAGGACTTGTTTATTACACGGGAAAACAGTTTCCGGAAAAGTACCGCGGTAGTTTCTTTACCGGCGACGTCGTCACTTGCCGCATCGACCGGAATACCATTACTTTCAACGGCTCTACACCGTCTTCAAAAAAAGAAGAGCCGCTTCTGGTCAGCAAAGACCCGTGGTTCAGGCCGGTGGATATCAAAGTCGGGCCGGATGGGGCATTATACATCGCCGATTTTTACAACCGGATCATCGGACATTATGAAGTAGCCTTGAACCACCCCGGCCGCGACCGGATTAGCGGGCGGATTTGGAAAGTGACTTACAAAGGTAATGAGCCGCATGAGGATTTGCCGGTTACCGACTGGTCGAAAGCGCCCCTGGCGCAATTGCTGGACGGACTGAGGCATCCGCAGCTGAATACGCGCCTCAAAGTGGCCGACCGGCTCGTGGATACCTGGAAAGAGAAGGCCATCACACCGGTAAAAGGTCTTTTGGCCAACGTGGACGCCGTTACTCAGGTGCACGCATTGTGGATATTACACCGTCTGAATGCGCTCGGTGACCGCCTGCTCGACAATGCGCTATCCAGTACGGAACAGGTTGTGAAAGTTCATGCATTGCGTATTCTGGGAGAACGAAATACGATCACCGATGCGCACTACCTAAGGGTCGCCGAAGCATTAAAAGCCGGTGACCCATTTATCCGGCGAGGGGCTGCGGAAGTCTTGACGCGCTTTCCCAAGCCTGAAAACCTGGCGTTGTTGATGGATCTGTATGAAAAAACACCGGTGGAGGATACGCATTTGCGTTATACCGCGCTGCTGGGTGTTCGGAACAATCTCAAAAATACCAGCGTAATGTGGCGCATCCCTGCCATGCGGTGGACGGATGCGCAACTGGCATTGCTGAACAACGCACTACTCGACATGCCGTCGTCTGCAGGCGCTGCATTTGTGCTCGACTACACGCTCACGCATGAGCTGGATTCCAAAGACCTTTTAAACAATCTCGAATACATTGGCCGGCTCGCAGCACCCTACCAGATCGAAAAGGCCATCGGCCTGATCAATACGAAGTTTGCGAATGAACCGGAAAAACAGCTTTCGTTGTACCGGACAATTCAGACAGGGATCCGGCAAAGCGGGGTAGCGCCAAGCCCGAAGATGGTCGCATGGGGCGAACAATTGGCCGGGAAGTTTTTGAATAATATGTCTGCCGAAGCCGAAACCTGGAAAATCAGGAAGGTTACCAAAAATG
>DATMSL010000165.1:0-5950 GCA_035565435.1 Dyadobacter sp.
TCGCGTAATAAACAGCCCCTTGCATGGCTCTGTTTCCCAAATGTTTCCAACATTGGGCTCTAATTTCGGCTAAAAATATCTTTAACCCGAATTATGAAGCACTCCCAGTATCATTCCGTTTCCCGCTTCTTTCCGCCGGGAAGCACGCATTCGCCGGCACACCGGATCTTCAAAAACAGATGGCTTGCATTGCTTTTCGCCGCGTTCGCATGTATGCAGGCGAGCGCGCAGCAAATCAAGCTGCACGAAGCATTGGAACAGGGCAAAGGCAATTTCCCGTTCCTGAAAGCCAAGCAGGCCGAAATACACGCCGCCGAAAGCCGGATCAAGTCCGTCAAAACCGACTACCTGCCCGCATTCATCGTGCAGGACCAATATACCTACGGCACGAGCAACAGCGTGGCCGGCGCATTCCTGCCCAACGAGGGTAGCGCATTGTCGCCTTCCGGTGGTATCCGCCCCGAGAACATTTACACAGCCACTTTCGGCAGCTTCACCACGGCGCTGGTCGACTGGAAGGTGTTCAATTTTGGGAAAGTAAATGCCAATGTAAATGCCGCCAAAGCAGATCTGGCTCGCAGCCAGGCCGATTATGAAAACGAGCTTTTCCAGCACCAGGTTAAAATCATTGATGCCTATCTCCTGCTTTTGATTAACCAGAAACTGGTTGATGCCCAGCGGCAGAATCTGGAACGAGCCTCGGTTTTCAAACGCGTAACCGACGCTGCAGTCACTTCCGGCATGCGCCCGGGTGTCGACAGTTCACTGGCTGCCGCGGAATACGCCAAAGCGCAATTGCTGCTGCTGGAAAGTCAGCGGTCAGAAAAGGCGCAGCGCCTCCGGTTTTCGGAGCTGACCGGTGAACTCCGCGACAGCATTCAGGTGGATACCATGAGTTTTTACTCGCAGCTGCCTGCGGTCTCCGAAATCGGGTCATTCCTGAAAAACCCCGCATTAAAATTCTCCCAAGCCCAAATCGACGCCTCGCTGGCACGTAGCCTGGCCGTTAAACGCTCCTATTTACCTTCGGTTTCACTCGTGGGTGCTGGCTGGGGACGTGGTTCGGGCGTTTCGAATAAGGACGATTCCTTCCGCACCGACTTCGGCAGCGGCGTTAAATACCAGGTTTACAACTACCTCATCGGCGTTTCGACCCGCTGGAACCTCACCAACATTTTTAAGGTCAGAAACGATTACCACGCCGAGCAATTCCAGGTCGAGCGCTTCAAATCATTATATCAAACCCAGCAGCTGCAACTCGACCGCCAGACGCGCGAGTCGGAAATCCAGTTCCAGCTCTCACTCGCGCAGGCACGCCTCACACCCGTGCAGCTCACCGCCGCGCGTACAGCATTCAACCAGGCCGAGGCCCGATACCAGAGCGGTTTGACCGACCTTTTCACGCTGGCGCAAAGTGTAAATGCATTGAACCGTGCCGAAGTCGACAAGTTCGTCACCAACGGCAATGCGTGGCGCTCGCTGCTGCTGAAAGCCGCCGCCGCAGGTGACCTCGACATTTTCCTGAGCCAGATAAACCAATAATATTATGTATCAACTCATCAGAACTGCCCTCCGGCAACCCATTTCCATCGTGGTGGTCGTGATCGGCATCCTATTCTTCTCGATTCTGTCGATACGGAGCATTCCCGTCGACATTTTCCCCAACCTCGATTTGCCGACCATTTACGTGGTGCAGCCCTACGGTGGTATGGCCCCCGACCAGATGGATGGCTTCATTGCCACCCGCTACCAGGACCACTTCCTGTACGTATCGGGTATCCGCGATGTGGACGTGAAGACGATCCAGGGGTTATCATTGATCAAGCTCTCGTTTTACCCCGGTACCGATATGGCACAGGCGGCGGCGGAGGTCGCCAACAACGTCTCCCGCGCGAAGGCCTACATGCCCGAGGGTACCGTGCCTCCGCAGGTGGTCCGTTTCGATGCCAGCTCGGTGCCGATCGGACAAATGGTATTCGAAAGCGCCTCGCGGTCGCTGAACGAGATCCAGGATTTCGCCTCCTCGCGCGTACGTCCGATGTTCAGTCGCATTGAAGGGGTTTCGAGCCCTCCGCCATTTGGGGGTAACCAGCGTACCATCGTCGTTCGCGTCGATCCCGAGCGTATTCGGAGCTACCATCTCACGCCGGAGGAAGTGATCAAATCCATTATTGCCAACAACCAGCCTTCGCCGGCTGGTAACATCCGCATGGGCGACAAAACTTTAATGACGCCTGTTAACTCACTTATTAAGAAGCCGGAAGACTTTCTGAATATCCCTATCCGCGTTGGAGCAGGGCCTACCGTGTTCATCCGCGATGTGGGTGTGGTGGAAGACGGCGCCGACGTGACAGTGAGTTATGCTTTGATCAATGGCCGCCGCGCGGTTTACATTCCTGTTGTTAAAAAATCCGATGCTTCTACTCTCGATGTGGTGAACAATATCCGTGCTGCATTGCCTCAATTGCGCAATGCGGTGCCTGAGGATGTGAAGATTTCCTATGAATTCGACCAGTCGGTGTATGTGACCAACTCGTTGAAAAGCCTCATTACCGAGGGTATTCTCGGTGCATTACTTACAGGTTTGATGGTACTCCTCTTCCTGCGCGACTGGCGGAGCGTGATCATCGTAATCGTGACTATTCCTATTTCCATCCTTTCGGCGGTGATATTGATGAATTTGTTTGGACAAACCATCAACATCATGACGTTGAGCGGGCTCGCATTGGCTATTGGCGTGCTCGTAGACCAGGCCACGGTGACTATTGAAAACATTCACCAGCACCAGGAAATGGGTAAACCGAAGGAACAGGCTATTTGGGACGCGTGTAAAGAAATCGCATTCCCCGAATTTCTGATTTTGCTTGCGATCCTGGCCGTTTTTGCGCCGTCGTTTGTCATGAGTGGTATTCCAAGATCCATGTTCCTGCCGCTTTCCCTGGCCGTGGGTTTCGCGATGATCGCTTCGTTTTTGCTGTCACAGACATTGGTACCTGTGCTCTCCAACTGGCTTTTGAAAGATCATCCGCATCACGAAGCACCTACTTTGGCATTGGATAACCAGGAGATTGAGGATGTGATCGAAGAAGGCGCGCACCCTTCGCTGCCGCCTACCGGTTTTGAAAAATTTAAATTGAAATACCTGAATGTACTCGGCGGCATTATGGGCAAGCGCCTGATTGTGCCGACATACCTCGTCGGCAGCATTGCATTGATCGTCGGCGGGTTCTTCCTGATCGGTACCGACATTCTGCCGAAAGCCAACAGTCACCAGTTTCAGATGCGCATGCGGGTACCCGACGGCACGCGCGTGGAGCGCACGGAAGAGGCTACATTGAAGGTTTTGAACCTGATTAAATCGGAAGTTGGGAAAGAGCATGTCGAAATATCCTCTGCGTATGTGGGTACCGTACCTTCCAGCTATGGTACCTCCAACATTTTCGTGTTCAACAGCGGCCCGCATGAAGCAGTTTTGCAAGTTTCTTTGAAAGAAGAGTTTCCGGTGAGAATGGATGCATTGAAGGAAAAGCTGCGGGCAAGAATCGCCAAAGAAATTCCAAATCTGGCCATTTCATTTGAACCTATCGAACTCGTGGATAAAATCATGAGCCAGGGCGCATCGACGCCGATCGAGGTGAGTGTAGCGGCCAAGGATGTAGAAGAAGCCGGAAGATTTGCCCGTAAAATCCGGAAGGAAATGCAGCAGATTGCATTCCTCCGTGATGTACAGATCGCCCAGCCATTGCAATACCCGATCCTCGACGTAAAAATCGACCGCGAACGGGCCGGACAATTGGGAATTACCTCTACGCAGGTAGCGCGCTCGATGGTGGCAGCTACTTCTTCCAGCCGTTTTACCGACAAAAACCTCTGGCTCGACGATGCCAAAGGGCTTGCCTACCAGGTCCAGGTGCAGATTCCGGAATACCAGATGACTTCCGTGGAAGACATTGGTACTATTCCATTGAAAACCGGCGTGAGCAACCCGCTGCTCGCTGATGTGGCTACATTCTCCGAAAAAACGGCCCCCGGCGAATACGACCGCGCCGGTCCGAACCGACTCGTGACGGTCACAGCCAATATCCACAAAAAAGACCTTGGTGCAGCCACAACCGCCGTTCAAAAGGCAATCAAGAATGCAGGCGAGCCGCCGCGTGGAGTAATTGTAGAACTAAAAGGGCAAACCGAACTGCTGACGGAAACACTGAGCAGCTTGCAAACCGGTCTGTTAATCGCAGTTGTGATTATGTTCCTCTTGTTGGCCGCTACCTACCAGTCGTTCAAACTATCGCTGGTCGTACTTTCAACGATCCCTGCGGTAGTTGTAGGTTCCATTGGCCTGCTCCTGCTCACCGGCGCGACGCTGAACCTGCAATCCTACATGGGGCTGATCATGTCCGTGGGAGTATCAGTAGCGAATGCGATCCTCATGGTAACCAATGCAGAAAACCTGCGCCTCAAATTGCAGGACGCCCACAAAGCCGTAACGCTTGCAGCCGGCAGCCGTATCCGCCCGATCCTCATGACGAGTATCGCGATGATCGCGGGGATGATCCCGATGGCGTCCGGCCTTGGGGAAGGCGGTGACCAGATCGCTCCGCTCGGACAGGCGGTAATCGGCGGGTTGATCGCCTCGACCCTGGCTTCACTGCTCATTCTGCCGGCCGTGTTCACCCTTGTACAGCGTAAAGCGTCCGTCAATTCGGTATCCCTCGATCCTGAGGATCCTGAAAGCAATTTCTTCCGTAAAAAACTCCAAACATCCGTTTCCATGAATACCCTGAAATCCATTCTGATACTGATCACCGTCGCCGCAGGCATGAGCGCGTGCAGCAGCACCGCCGAAACGAGCGACAGCCACGAAGCTAAAACTGAGGGGCAAGCCGCCAAAGAACCCGCCGCCGTCGAGCTCGCTTACGTCAAAAGCATGAAGCCGGCCAAGCAAATCGCATTGCCGGGCGAATTGAAGCCATGGAATAAGGTGAGCATTCATCCGAAGGTGAAAGGTTTTGTCAAAACAGTGAATGCAGACCGGGGTACGGTTGTGAGAAAAGGCCAGATATTGGCCGTACTGGAAGCTCCGGAAGTGATCTCGGAATTAAGCCAGGCCAAAGCGCAGCTCATCGCCGCGGAAGCCGCATTACAGCAAACCACGACACGCTACCAAGCCAGCGCATTGACATATAGCCGCCTGCAAAAAACCAACCGCACCGAAGGAGCCGTATCACTCAATGAACTCGACCTTGCCAAAGCGCGTGCCGCTGCCGACAGCTCGGCTATGGCCGTAGCCAAAGGCAACGTGCAAGCCGCGAAATCATTCATGGAAACAAAAACAGAACTTTCGCGCTACCTGACTGTGACAGCACCATTCGACGGCATTGTTACCGAACGGAACATCAGCCCGGGAGCGCTCGTAGGCCCCGGTGAAGGCGGTGCGAAGCCGTTATTCATCCTGGAAGACAACACAAAACTGCGTCTGACGCTCGCAATCCCTGAAAACATGTCGAGCGCTATCCCGAACAAAGGCGAAGTAAGTTTTACTGTTTCGGCGAGCCCTGAAAAGGTTTACAAGGCAGTTTACGCCCGCAGTTCCCGCACATTAACCGAAGAAAACCGCTCAATGATGACCGAGTTCGACGTCAACAACCGCTCGAACGAACTGAAAGCCGGCATGTACGCGCAAGTGCAACTCAACACCGAGCGCACCGGCAACACGCTTTTCGTTCCCGCGACCGCGGTCGTCAATTCCAGTGAGCAAGTCTTCGTCATCCGCGACAAAGGCAAAAAAGCCGAATGGGTACCTGTAAAACGCGGCGTCGTAGTGGATTCGCTGGTGGAGGTATTTGGGGACCTGCACGATGGCGATGCAATTGTAAAAAAGGCATCGGAGGAGTATCGTAACGGGCAGGATTTGTAACTTGCCAGATGTATTGTAACAAAAATGCCGGAC
>DATMSL010000166.1:0-6926 GCA_035565435.1 Dyadobacter sp.
GGATGATCAGGTCCACTTCATGCTGTGAATAATCCCTCCAAAAATAGAGCTTCGGCTGCCTACCGGAATTTAAGATATTCTTTTGAATTTCATTGATTACCAGATTTTCAAACAGCGCGCCCTTTGCAAAATGCACATTCAGTTCCTGTACGCTGGTTATGCCGAGCAAATGGGAAGCTAATCCAATATCATAAAAATATAACTTGGGCGTACTGACGATACGTTTGCTGAAATTCTGATGAAATGGTTGCAGCCTGAAAGCAATAAATGAGGTTTCCAGCACCGATAACCACGCATTCACAGTTTTATTATCTATACCTAGCTCCACGCCCAGGCTCTGCTGGTTGAACAGCTGACCGATCCGTCCGGCCAGCAGCTGCACAAATCGCTGGAAAAGCCTGAGATCGAGGATGTTTTTCAGTTGTCTTACATCCCTTTCAATATAGGTTCTCAGGTAATTGTCGTAAAAGGTAGTGGAATCTATATCTTCCACCAATTTTCTCGGATAGGAGCCTGAGATGATATAGTCCTCCCAGCCCTGAGGCTTGTAATCCGAATTTTCGATCTCCTGAAGAGAGAAAGGCAAAAGGTAAAAAATGGCAACCCGGCCGGCCAGTGACTGGGTTATCTGCTCCATCATAAGGAAGTTTTGGGAGCCCGTTAATATGTACTCACCCTTACGCTTGCGGCCATCTGTGAAAACTTGGAGATAGGAAAACAGCTCCGGCACATATTGGGCCTCATCGATGATCACACCATTCTGATAGGTTTCCAAAAAACCGACCGGATCTTCCTGCGCAAATGCCCGCGTGCTCAGGTTTTCCAGATTGACATACTGATAATCCGGGCGTACCATTTTTGCCAACGTTGTTTTCCCCGATTGGCGTGGTCCTGTGAGGCTAACGATCGGGTACTTATCCAGCATTTCGCTGACTTTCTTGGCAAGTGTTCGCTGTATCATTCTGTAAATTTAGGAATCCAATTCCTAAATTTACAGAATTCTATTTAATGAATTATAAATCAGTTGGATAGAGTCAAAATTATAATACAATCGCCGTCCCGGCCCCGCCGGAAACCGCATTTGCCAGTTCATCCGCATGGCAAATCGTAACCTGCTTCACGCCGGCATTCAATGCAGCAAATGCATTATCCAGCTTGGGAATCATACCTTTATTAATGGCGCCAGTAGCTTTGTACTCTTCATAAGTAGCGAGCACAAGTTTGCTGATCACCGCGTCGTCGTCGTCGGGATCGGATAGCACGCCTTTTTTCTCGAAACAATAGATAAGGTTTACTTCAAATGCTTGGGACATCGCAACGGCCGTTGCAGAGGCCATGGTGTCGGCATTGGTATTGAGAAGCAGACCATCGGCACTGTAAGTCAATGGCGCGATAATAGGCGTGAGGCCGCTGGACAGGATTGCATTGATCTGGTCCCCGTTTACAGCTTCGATATCGCCCACAAATCCGTAGTCGATCGTTTTGACAGGTCGCTTGACCGAACGTATGATCCCGCCGTCGGCGCCGGTGAGGCCGATGGCATTGCAGCCTGCGGCCTGCAATTGTGCTACCAGGTTTTTATTCACCAGTCCTCCGTAGACCATCGTTACCACATCCAGCATCGGCTGGTCGGTAATGCGGCGGCCGTCGACCATCTGCGTTTCGATCTGCAACTTGGCCGCTACCTGTGTCGCTACCTTGCCCCCGCCGTGGACGAGGATTTTGGGTGCATCGAGCTGCGCAAAGGCCTTCAGAAAACGGGCACATGCTTCGGGATTATCGATCACATTACCGCCGATCTTGACTACGTATAACGTCTGGGACATGTTAATAACTGTTAACTTATCTGGATTTGAGCCGACAAAGGTAGCAGAAACGCGAATCGGTGAAAAGGGAATTTCAATTCATGAATTTTTTTGTGAAAATTACGTTGGTTAAGAAAGCTCTATCAAAATTGTAGATTGATCGCCGGGCGTCCGCTGACAGTATCCCGGCCAAAGCCATTACCCCAAAACATCGACATGAAACGCGGTATAATACTCATTCTCACCATTTGCCTTTTAGCAGCCGGCTTCGCGCAGGCGCAAGTCCAGAAGGCCAAAGCACACTGGACCTATTCATTTTCCAAACCGGAAGTTAAAAAGGGTGAGACTGTCGACCTGATTTTTACCGCAACGATCGACAAGGACTGGTACATGTATTCCTCCGATTTCGACCCGGACCTGGGCCCGATGCTGACCACATTTACCTTTGAAAAGAACAATACCTTCGAAGCCGTAGGCAAGCTGAAACCACAGAACCCGAAAACCAAATTCGAGGAAGTGTGGCAGGGTAATGTGCGCTATTTCGAAGGGAAGGGTGTTTTCAAGCAAACAGTCAAAATCCTGGCCAACAATCCTATTATTAAAGGAACTTCCGAATACCAGACTTGCAGCCATGTGAGCGGGCTGTGCATTCCGGGAGGAGAAGATTTTGAATTCAGAGGGTTGAAAGTGGCCGCCGCTGCCAACACAACTGAGCAGCCCACTGTTGGAGCCGCCACACCGGCAGACAAACCAGCCGTAGCACCTGCTACCGCGCCGGCCTCCCCCGCCAACTCAAATGACACCTCGATAGCAGTTTCAGCCGGAGACGTTCCTGCAACCGGCGATAGTTCAGCCGCAATCGAAGCAGCGTCAAAATCAGGATCTGAAGCATCGGGAACCTTGGCAACCGGCGCGGAAACTCCGGCTGCCGGAGGTTCATTATTAGGCTTCGCATTGGCTGCATTCCTTTCCGGTTTGCTCGCATTACTTACCCCATGCGTTTTCCCGATCATCCCGATGACCGTGAGCTTTTTCACGAACCAGGAAAAGGGCAAGTTCAAGGCGTTTGTATATGGTATATCTATTATTCTGATCTATACATTAATAGGTACCGTCGTTTCGCGGCTGAATGGCCCGGCGTTTGCCAACTTCCTCAGCACGCATTGGCTTCCTAACCTGCTGTTTTTCGCAATCTTCATTACGTTCGGTCTGTCGTTCCTCGGCCTTTTTGAGATCGTGCTGCCGAGCGGTTTTGTGAATAAAATGGACCAGAAAGCCGACCAGGGCGGATATGCGGGCGTGTTCTTCATGGCGTTTACATTGGTACTCGTTTCCTTCTCCTGCACCGGCCCGATCGTCGGCAGCTTGCTGGTAGCGTCGGCGGGCGGCGAAGTGGTGAAACCGATTGTAGGCATGGCGGCATTCTCGGCGGCATTTGCGATCCCATTCACCTCATTTGCATTGTTTCCGCAATGGCTGAAATCACTACCCAAATCAGGCGGCTGGCTGAATACCGTGAAAGTGGTGCTCGGTTTCCTTGAACTGGCATTGGCGCTGAAATTTTTCAGCATTGCCGACCAGGTTTACCACTGGCATTTGCTCGACCGCGAAGTGTACCTCGCATTCTGGATTGTCATTTTTGCATTGCTGGGCTTCTACCTGCTCGGAAAAATCCGCACACCGCACGATTCGCCTGTAGAGAAGGTGAGCGTTCCCCGCCTGCTGCTGGCGATTGTGACCTTCACATTCGTTGTGTACATGATCCCGGGTATGTGGGGCGCGCCGTTGAAAGCGTTGGCCGGCTACCTGCCGCCGCAATCGACGCTGGATTTCGACCTGAATAAAAGAAGTGCTGCGGCTGCCACGCCATCAGCAATTTCGGGCGAAGCGCGTAAGTACTCCGACCTTTTCCATTTACCTCACGAGCTCGAAGGCTTCTTCGATTACCAGGAAGCACTGGCCTACGCCAAAAAAGTGAACAAACCGGTTTTCATCGATTTCACAGGCCACGGCTGCGTCAACTGCCGCGAAATGGAGGCCCGCGTGTGGGTAGACCCTGCCGTTCTCCAACGCCTCCGCGAAGATTACGTGATCGTCGCATTGTATGTCGATGATAAAACAGAACTTCCCGAGTCGCAATGGTATACTTCCAAATATGACAACAAGGTGAAGAAAACCATCGGCGCGCAGAATGCAGACCTCCAAATTGTGAAGTACAACAATAATGCGCAGCCGCATTACTGCCTCGTCGATCATGAAGGCAACTTGCTTGTAGCACCAAAAAACTACGATTTGGATCCGGCGAAGTTCGCTTCGTTTCTGGATAGCGGGAAGGCTGCGTTTGTGAAGAAGTGATCGTCATCCCATGTCCCATACCCCCAACCCGAGGCTTAATCCTCGGGTTTAGGCCCCCGCCGGACCATCCACCAAACCCACCAAAACTATGCTCAAACGCTGGCTTACCGCGCTGACGCTGCTGACGACTTCAACGATTTTCGCCCAATCCATCCGGCCGCCGGCCACGCCGCTGGTGACCATTGATCCTTACACCAGTGTATGGTCCTTCGGCGACGAGCTCGCTGGCTCCGTTACCAAACACTGGACCGGCAAACCACATCCGATGGACGGCCTCATCCGTGTCGACGGAAAGGCCTACCGCTTTATGGGAGCCGGCACCGCGGAAATGAAGACCATCCTGCCGACAGCCAAACAGGAAGCCTATAACGCCAAATTCACCACCACCAGGCCGGATCCCAAATGGTGGTTCAAAGAGGGCTACAATATCAGCACCTGGAAACAGGGCCCCGCGCCATTCGGTACGCACGAGCGCAACGATGCCATGCTCAAAGGCGGCACAGAATTTCCGAAGGAGCTCTGGTACCGACGTGATTTCAACCTCACGAGCGTCGATTTTGAAAAACCTGTCCTGAATATCTTCCACGACGACGACGTGCAGGTATTCATCAACGGCGTGCCTGCATTCGACTGCGCACCCTGCTACACGAGCGATTACGAATTCAAACCGATCAGCCCCGCGGCCGTGAAGGCTTTGAAAAAAGGGAAAAACACGCTGGCAGCCTATGTAAAAAATGGCGCCGGACCGGGTTATATCGACATTGGCCTGGCGGATGAAATCGCCCCAAAAGGTGCAGACGCCGTAACTCCGGCAAAACAAACCGGTTTTGAATTGAAGGCCACGCAATCGGTTTACCGCTTCGATGCAGGTCCGGTACAACTGACCGTCCGCTTTGTGGCGCCTTTGATTTTGAGAGATCTGGTTTTGTTATCTCGTCCGGTAAATTATGTTGTGTATGAAGTCAAATCAGCAGACGGCAAACAGCACGATGTGAGTATTCTCCATTCGGTGTCCGGCCTTTGGGCTACCAACGATGCCAGCCAGTCGGTAGTGGGCAAAGAAGTCAATCAGGATGGTTTGACTACATTGTCTCTGGCTAATTCCGTCCAAAATCCGCTGGCCAGAAAAGGCGACGACGTGCGCATTGACTGGGGGCAGGCCTATCTCTCCGCGCCACAAAGTACTGTGAAGGGCTCTGCGATCGGGATCTCAACAGATATTGTTAAAGAATTTACCTCCAAAGGCACGCTTAGCGTCGATCAGGCCGGTGCCGCTCCTGCGGATACCAAATCAATGGGTTTGATATTGAATGCGGGAAAAGTTGGAGCAGAGAGCAAATCGCTGCATGCATTGCTGGCTTATGACGACGACTATTCGGTGCAATATTTCAGCCAGAACCTCCGCCCGTGGTGGAACAAGGACGGGAACAAAACTATCGCCGGTGAACTGAAAAGCGCTGAAGCCGATTTCACCAAAATCCTCCAAACCTGCGATGACACCGACAAAGCAATCTACGACGACGCATTCAACGCCGGTGGAAAACAATATGCCGAGCTTTGCGTACTCGCCTACCGCCAGGCCATTTCAGCGCACAAACTCGTAGCCGACCCAACCGGCACGCCGCTATTTTTCTCGAAGGAAAATTTCAGCAATGGTTCCATTGGAACTGTCGATATCACATATCCATCGGCCCCATTGTTCCTGCTCTACAACCCGACATTGCTTAAAGGCATGATGGAGCCCATCTTCCATTATTCCGAAAGCGGCAAATGGACCAAACCTTTCGCCGCGCATGACGTAGGCACCTACCCGCTCGCGAACGGACAGACGTACGGCGAGGACATGCCCGTGGAAGAATCCGGCAATATGCTTATCCTAACCTATGCCATCGCCAAAGCCGAGCACAACATTGATTTCGCCAAAAAGCATTGGAAAGCCCTCACTACCTGGGCCAATTACCTGAAAAAAGAAGGTTTCGATCCCGCCAACCAGCTCTGCACCGACGATTTCGCCGGGCATTTGGCGCGGAACACCAACCTGTCCATCAAGGCCATCATGGGCCTCGCCTCCTACGCCAAACTCGCGGAGCAACTAGGCGACACCAAAGAAGCCGCCGAAGTAAATGCATTAACCAAAGACTTCGCCCAAAAATGGATGCAAATGGCCGCCGACGGCGACCACTACGCATTGACCTTCGATAAAAAAGGCACCTGGAGCCAGAAATACAACCTCGTTTGGGACAAGCTGCTCGGCTTAAATGTTTTTCCAAAAACCGTCGCTCAAAAAGAAATCGCCTACTACCTCACCAAACAACAGCCTTTCGGCCTGCCGCTCGACAGCCGCAAGACTTACTCCAAATCCGACTGGGTCGTCTGGACCGCTACCCTGGCCGACAAGCCCGAGGATTTCCAGGCTTTGATTCAACCTATTTATAAGTATGCTAATGGTACAACGGACCGCATTCCGCTATCGGACTGGCATGAAACTACCAATGGGAAGTCGGTCGGGTTCCGCGCGCGGTCTGTGGTTGGAGGGTATTGGATGAAGTTGCTTGGGGAGAAGTGGCGGTAGGCACTCCGTTTTAGTCATTAGGTCATAGGGTCAGGAGTTGTCAGGTTTGGCGGTCCCTGGCCCTTTTTTTCGCGATCATCCTTGTAAATTTAACGCTCGATGTTAAATCTGCAAGGACGATTTCCGTTTACACACTTGTCCCTGCCGACTACTCATTGGTTATTTTCAAATAGGTTAATGTAGCATGCCACAAC
>DATMSL010000167.1:0-2526 GCA_035565435.1 Dyadobacter sp.
TCTCCACCTGGATCGCGAGGATCGCTTATAATACGTGCATTAATCAACTGGAAAAGAATAAAACCTCCCTCATTGGCAACCAGTATCCCACACCGAACGACCGGGAAGACGAGCACGAGTATCCCGACGGGCAAAACTTGGAGGAAAATCTCATGGGCGCCGAATTTGCCGACCTGCTCGCATCGGAAATTGAAAAACTCCCGCCCCTGTACAAGCTGCTGATCACCCTTTACCATCATCAGGAGCTGAGTTATTCGGAGATTGCGCAGATCGTGGCATTGCCTGAGGGTACTGTTAAAAGTTACCTGTTCAGGGCTCGGAAAATGTTGAGAGAGCGAATACAAATGATTTACAACAAGGGCTTATGAAAACAGCAGATCATTTAACAGACATTGAAATTCAGCAATATGCGCTAGATGCAAGAAGCTCCGGCACTGCCGCTGCAACACACATCGCCCAATGCCCGCATTGTTCGGGGCGGGTCGCATTCTATCAAAAAATGGTCGGCGGCATGTCGGCAATGCCTGCGGAAGCATTTGATTTCGACCTCGCGAAGGCCGTACTCACCCAGCTTCCGGCGCGAAAGCGCAGGCATGTCCCTGAGCGTGTGTTCATCGCGTGCGTGTCGCTCGCAGGCGTACTCACGGCCATTGGTTTGTTTTATTATTTGAATACGAGGTTGCTGAATGACCTGCTCGGGAACATCAAGGTCCTGATCTACGGCACGGCCTGCTGCTTACTTTTTGCTTTCCTCCTCGCCAATCTTTGGAATGAGTATGTCAGCAAAATACGCAGGCTTGACGCCTCAGAAAGTTTGCAACATTTCCGGGGCGCGGCGGTCTAATCTACAAACGGCTATCAAACATGAAAAAGATATTATCGATCATTTCGCTGGCTGCCCCCGCGAGCGCGCAGGCGATGGGAAATACCTACATCGACCGCGACCAGGTAGCATTGGGCGTAACCGTATTACTGGTGGCGCTTGTACTAGCTTTCCTGCTCGAACTCACAAAGCGGTATTTCCAGTACCGGTTGAAAGAAAAGATACTGGAATCGGGCGTGAGCGAAGAATTTGCGGCGCTCCTCTTGCAGCAGGACCGCCGGCAGACCTTGCAAACCTGTATCAAGTGGCTCGCCATTTTCCTGGGGATGGCCTTGGGATTTACCATCATTGCCCTTGTAGATCTCGCCCCCTGGGCCGCGCTTGCGATGCTATCCCTGTGCCTTTCGGGCAGCTTTGTCGGCTATTATTTCTTCCTGAAAAAATCTGATCACTAGGATTCTTTAAATCAACCCGTTATGCTATTTCCAACAACACCCATTCGCTGGGAAGGGATTCTTGTTGCCCTTACCATGCTATTCACCATTACTGCAGTGTCTGGCCAGGTTACGACCAAAACCGATTTCAGCCGGCCTTTGAACGCCGCATTGCTCCGGGAAGATTTTCAGACTTTTCGGAAAGTGCTCACCGAAAACCATCCGGATATGTACCGCTACCGATCCCGCGAATCGCTCAGCGGGCTTCTCGACAGCTGCCAGGCCGCCATCGACGGCCCGATGAACCTGATTGAGTTCGGAAATCTGATCCGGTTTGCCGTCGGCGCGCTCGAATGCGGACATACCAGTGGCAGCCTGCCCGGCGAAGTCATGGAAAGTTACGCCGCATCCGTGCCAATGTTCCCGCTGAAAGTCCGGTTTGCCGGCGATCACGCATTTGTGCTTTGCAGCAGGAACGAAAAAGTGCCCGCCGGGGCCGAAATTTTGTCGATAGACGGAGAGCCCATGCAACAAATCCACCGAAAACTCATGCAATACCTCCCCTCCGACGGCAAGATCCAGACCAAAAAAAATGCGACTTTGAACAACGATGCGTTCCTGTTCCTTTACAACTTCATTTACGGCCGCAGGAAGAGCTACCGGGTTACGGTGGCCACACCCGAAGGCCCGTCGCGCGACGTTACCTTACAACCCGCGCTCTTTGAAAACACCGGGTGCCCCGCGTCCAAAACCGGAACCGACGCCAGACTGCTTGACCTCTCCTACCCGGGCGGCTCGCTCGCCCTGCTGACGATCCGCACATTCAGTAAGCAGCGGATCACAAATGCAGGCCAGGATTTCCCTGCATTTCTGGAAACAACATTCGGCACGCTGCGGCAGAAGCAGATAAAAGACCTGATTATCGACTTACGTGGAAACGGCGGCGGGGACGATGTGTACGGCGCATTGCTGTATTCGTACCTTACCGGCGAGCCATTTCGCTATTTCTCGGCTTTGCGTTCGCTGTCAAAGCCCGTGATGACGGCCGAAGACCACCCCGGCCTCGCCGTACAGCAGCCTGCCGGATTACATTTTCAGGGAAACTTATTGGTACTGACCGACGGACGCACATTCTCTACCGCCGCCGACTTTTGCGCCATTGCCAGAAGCAATGCCAGGGCCGTTTTCATCGGAGAAGAAACCGGAGGAGGTTACGAAGGGAACAATTCGGGCGGTACTGTGAGGGCCAACCTTCCGCATTCAGGCGTG
>DATMSL010000168.1:0-10264 GCA_035565435.1 Dyadobacter sp.
AATTAGGTTTTAGAGAGATCGTAGATTTTCCTGATTTCGGAGCCTACTATGCAAGAAATACTTCACAAAACAATACAAAATATTTATAATCAGTGTTGTATATATTTTGGATCGTATACGTTCAGATGTAGTTCTACAACTTAGAGGAGTATTTTATAGACGGCCAAATGTAGTTTTACATAACGATCCACTATGCCCAATTTTAGAAAAACTATTTGATATTCGCAAAGAAAATTTAACTATTTCAAGATATAGGATGTATATTAATATATAACAAATACCTACTAAACGTCCTGTATTATGAAAACACTTCACGCGTTGGGATTGATTTTGATGGTAAGTTTACCGGCCTCCGTTACGCAGGCCGACCCGTGCTTTTTAAGTGATGATCTGATTGAACTAAACAATGTTACGGCCTCCGGCGAAAATTGTATCGTTAATGTTAAATACTCTTTTACACTCACTAAAAACAATGGCAACAAATTCGCTTACATCCATTTCTGGCTGACAAGCAACTACTCCGCACCCGATTACACAAAAGGTCCTACCAAAGATGAACTCGGAAATGTACTGGCGACGATCGCACTCAGCACCGACTCTCCGGTGACCTTGTTACCCGATTATGGTCCCGACAACACCGTTACGCCCCTGTTTGCAGGCCTTACCGTAAGCGAAACAGATCTGGGAGGCGGTTATTTCAGGATCACGGTAGATAACATCCAGCTAATCGTGCCGGGCGCCTGCTCTGAATTGCCGGATATTCAGGCCGATGTATGGGCATCAGAGTCCAACGATCAGGAAACACCTCCGGTACATTGTCTCCTCAGAGGAGGCAATATCAAACTGCCTGTGACCCTGGCCCGCTTCGACGGAACGTTGCTCGACAATGCGATCAGCCTTTCCTGGACCACTACCGAACAAATGGGCAGCCGCTACTTCGACATCGAAAGAAGCGGTAACGGCAGAGAATTTGCCTGGGTAGGACGGGTATATGTGCGCGGAAATTCGCAGGTTACCCAACAATACCGGTTTATGGACAGCAAACCGCTTCCCGGAATGAACTACTACCGCCTGCGGATCGCCGATTTCGACGGAAGCTCCGAAATTTCCCGCCTGATTGTGATCGATAACGGCGTGAACAGCATTGCATTCGAACTGCTGGGGAATCCATCGTCCGGCAGGGAAATCAGGTTTTTGCTGAAAAACGAAGACGTATCAGCTATTCACTTTTATGATCTGGCGGGAAAATCACTAAAGTTTTCGCTGGTCAGGGCAGGGAACGAATTCACGCTGAAACCCAAAGACAATTTGTCCGCAGGCTTGTACTTTCTTTCGCTTCAAGGCATTAACACCGGCCACCGGACCAAAAAGGTACTCGTTCCGTAATGGCACCACCGACACCCCCTGAAAAACCGATAGAGGACTGTAACTAAAGGGGGATTTTAGCAGTAGCAGACGAAAGATTGCTACTGCTTTTTTTCTAAGCCTTCAACGAAGCAAAAATCTGCGAATTCGCCCGCGATGGAAAGGTATATACAGGCCATGTATTGCTTAGTAAATCGAATCAATACGCTACAAGTCATGGCTAACAGACGCGATTTTTTGAAAACTACCGCAGCAGGCTCGCTGGGAATCGCCATTGGCGGCACGGCCATGGGTTTCAGTGCGAAGAGCTACAACCGCATTATTGGTGCCAACGACCTCATTCGTGTGGCGACAATCGGGGTCAACAGCCGGGGCAAAGGCATGAGCGGGACCTTTGCAGGACAGAAAAATACAGAAGTAGGTACCGTCTGCGATGTAGACGAGCGGGCCATCCCGAAAGCCATCCAGGCCGTGATGGAGGCCAGACAAGCCGCCAGACCCAAATCCGAAAAAGACTGCCGCAAAGTACTGGAAGACAAGTCGATCGACGCCATATATATCGCTACGCCAGACCACTGGCACGCGCCGCTGACGATTATGGGCTGCCAGGCCGGCAAACACGTGTATGTGGAGAAGCCATTGAGCCACAATCCACGCGAAGGCGAACTCGCGATCGAGGCCGCGCGCAAATACAAGCGCGTGGTACAAATGGGCGCGCAGCGGAGGTCTGCGCCTGTGCTCACGGAAGGCATCAAACAGCTGCACCAGGGCATTATCGGGCGTGTGTATCTGGCCAAAACATGGTATACCAATAAAAGAAAGGCCACTTACCTGAAACCCGGCACCGTCCCCTCCTGGCTCGACTACGAACTGTGGCAAGGCCCCGCTCCGCGTATGCCTTACAAGGAGGGCCTGATCCATTACGACTGGCACTGGTTCTGGCATTGGGGTACCGGCGAAGCGCTCAACAACGGCACGCATGAAGTGGATGTGGCACGCTGGGGCCTGGGTGTGGACTTCCCGACGCGCGTCAGCTCGGTGGGCGGCCGATATGAGTTTAAGGACGACTGGGAAACTCCGGATACGCAGATCATCACAATGGATTACCCAGGCCGCATTTCGCTGTTGTGGGAATCGAGGAGCTCCAATGGTCGCAAAATCGAGGGCCAGGACCGGGGTATCATATTTTACGGGGAGAACGGCAGCCTCGACACAGGCGGCGACGCTTACAAGGTGTATGATCTTGACGGCAAGCTCATCAAGGAAGTAAACTCCCCCACCGAGGAAGCCGGCGTGCAGGGCCGGAACCTGGTCAGCCCGAGCGTGGGCATGGACAACCTCCATGTAGCCGATTTCCTCGATGCGATCCGCAATAACCGCAAACCGAATTGCGACGTGGAGCTGGGATACAAGAGCGTCGTTGCGATGCAGCTCGGCAATATCGCCTGGCGGGTAGGCCGCGACCTGAAAATCGATCCGAAGAACGGGCATATTATTGGGGATAAGGAAGCGGAAAAACTCTGGTCACGCGAGTACGCGAAGGGCTGGGATCCCGTTGTCTAGCAATTCAGCCCCTGCAAATGCGTATTTGCAGGGGCCCATTCTCCTCCGCCACTGGCCGATTACTCCGCAGGCGACAACTTCCTGTCAACCGAAAACCGTCCGCTACCCTGCACAAAAACCGCGAGCGCCAGTCCGATCACCAGCAAATGGTATTCATAGCCCTCGCCCTGCTGGTTACCGAACCAGTTCATGAAGAAGCCGTTCTGCGCATGCTGCCCCACGAAAATAATCCCGATAAACAGCCCGATAATGGCTGCCGACCAAAGCCGCGAAGCGAAGCCGGCAATCAATGCAATCGCACCTGCAAACTCAATCAGGATTACCAGGAAGCCGATCAGCCAGGGTATTTGAAGAGTTTTGGTAAAAAACTGCATTTCACCGTCGAAACCGGGGCCACCGAACCAACCCAGTACTTTTTGTGCGCCATGCGGGAAGAGGATCAAACCTATGGTAAGCCGGAGGATAAGGCCGGTCCAGTCGTTGTTCGTTTTAAAAATGATTGCTTTCATTACTTGTCAATTGTTGTTTGAGGCAGCAAAGGACCGGAAAGCGGCGGTCGAAAAAATTAAAGTAGTTGAAGAAAATCAGCCCTACATCATTTTTTTGCGGAGCATACTGAGAAACACGGGCGTAATGCCGAGGTAAGCAGCTATTTGCTTTTGCGGAATGCGCCGCCCGAATGCCGGATACTTGCGGATGAACTCCCGATACCGCCCCGCGGCGTCGAGCGAAAGCGACTGATCGATCCGCTCCATATGAGCGATGAATGCATTTTGCAGGAGTATTCTAAAAAACCGCTCCATTTTGGGCACCTGCTCGTAAAGCTGGTCGAGGTCGGGCTTCGTAATTTGCAGCAGCTCGGTATCCTCCAATGCTTCGATGTGATAACGGCTTTCCCGGCCTGTCAGAAAACTGAGCAAATCGCCTACCCACCAGCCTTCGATCCCGAACATCAAAATATGTTCAAACCCGTTTTCATCAAGCGAATACACTTTGACACACCCTTTCACGATGAAATTCTCCGACCGGCATACCTCACCCTGCCGCAAAAGAAACGCCTTCCGTTTCAACACTTTTGGCAGGAACAAGGATAGCATTAACTTCTCCTCGCCCGCATCGAGCTGAACATGGTTTCCGATATTTTGAAGTAACAAGCTTGTATTCATGCAGGGCATTCGTTTGCTGCCTAAAACTAGCTCTTTTGGGGCTTCCCGTCAAATACCGGGCTTTGATTGTCAAAGCAATAAACAGACCGAAGAAGTATACATCTGACGTTCAATACTTTTATCAGTCAACTCATCAACTCCCATCTCATGAAGCCGTTCATCTCCATTGTAATGCTCTTGGCGGTTGCCTGCGTGCCCCTGTTTGCACAAACCGCGGACAATGCGGAAATTCAAAGGATGTACGATGAAGACCAATCGGCCCGGAAGGTCGCCAGCATCAACTGGACCGAGCTGAACAAGGCCGATGCGCTAAGACGCCGGAGGGTTGACGAGTTGCTGGATTCCAGCAAAGTCCGCACCGGACAAGACTTTTACCGGAGCGCTATGATCTTTCAGCATGGCACCGACACCCTTGCTTCGGCCAAAGCCATCAAATTGATGAAGCAAGCCCTGGATTTGGATAGCAGCGTGAACAAATGGCTGCTCGCCGCCGCCATCGACAGGCATTTAATGCGAAAAGGAATGCCGCAGATTTATGGTACGCAATACATCATGATGGGCCAGAATGGGAAATGGCAGCGTTATCAGATCGACACCACGAAGATTACCGACCAGGAACGCCGCGACTATCATGTCGAAACATTGGCGGAGCAACTTGTAAAGGAGCGCCGGATGAACCTGCGTCCGATTCTCGAATACCACCAAAACAGCAAATCCACGGATGAAACGGCAGCATTTATACGAGCGGAAGTTCAAAAAGGTGCAAACTCATTGTACGATGTAAGTGAGGCGGCAGTCAATTCATTCGGATATAAATTAATGGATAACCCCTCGGAAGCCATCCAAATATTCAAGCTGAATACGGAACTTTACCCGACGGGCTTCAACACTTTTGACAGTTATGGCGAATGCCTCATGAAGTTAGACCGGAAAAAAGAGGCGATCGCAGCTTATCAGAAATCACTTTCTCTGAATCCTCAGAATACCAATGCCAGGTCTGCCCTTGCAACCCTTCTGACCAAGTGATAAACTCCTCCCGGCCCACGCCCTGCTACCCAGCATGTTGACCTCCCGGCACCTCTGTCCAGGGTGTATTTTAATCTTAATTTAAGGCGATTTTAACGGCGTTTAAATCTGCACTGGCCTTTTTTGGACTATATTTTTTAAAAATATTAATATCCCCCCTCCCCCTGACATCAAACCGAAATACGCCTGCTGAGCGGCATTAGGCGTAGGCATTGCCATGTTCGGAAATCACTAAAACCTGAAATTATCACTAAACCTGTTTGAAAATCATGACAAATATCCGCTCCCCCGTCGCGCCCGTCCGGACGCCCCTCCACCTATTTTTTACACAAAACGCTTAATAAACACTAACTAATTTCTACATGAAAAGTTATGTACAACCGCCCGTCCTGCGGTCGGGATGGATTATGAAAGTAATCCTGCTAAACCTATTGCTCCTGATCTCGCTGTGCCCGCACGCCCGCGCAGCTACCGACAAGAAAATCACCGGTAAAGTGGTGGACTCCAAAGACGCTTCCCCGCTCCCCGGCGTAAATGTGCTCATCAAAGGGACCGGCCTCGGTACTTCTACGGATGCTTCCGGAAATTTCGAAATTAATGTCCCGAATGAATCCAGTGTACTGGTATTCAGCTTTGTAGGATTTACCAGCCAGGAAATCACCGTGGGCAACCAGTCGGTGATCGACGTAAACCTGGTTACCGACGCGAAGGCTTTAACAGAAGTGGTCGTGATCGGGTACGGTACCGTCCGGAAATCGGACCTTACCGGCGCGGTGGCAACCATTAAGGGTGAGCAGCTAGTCGACAAGCCAGTACCGAACGTTTCCCAGGCGCTGCAGGGTAAAATTGCGGGCGTTGAGGTGAGCGTCAACAGCAATGCGCCCGGTGCTGCGGCCAAGGTGCGCGTGCGCGGTATCGGCTCCATCAACTCCAACATCGATCCGCTTTACGTTGTGGACGGGGTGATCGGCGTAGATGGCAACTCTATCAACCCGAACGACATCGCCTCTCTGGAAGTACTCAAAGACGCCTCGTCCACGGCCATTTATGGAGCCAGGGGCGCCAATGGGGTGATCATGATCACAACCAAACGCGGTCGCGCAGGCACCATGAAGGTTTCCTATGACGGAAATGTAAATGTCAGCGATTTGTACCGCCATGTTAAAACCCTGAATTCCGACGAATTTGTAAAGGTATACAACGAAGCCTACGCCAACGGCACCAAATTCGACCCGGCCGGCGGCACCTGGGCGCCTCCTGCGGCCCTCAACCACGCCAATTTTCCACTCCTGTTCGATGCCAACGACAAGCCCTTGTACAATACTAACTGGGAAAAAGAGGTTTACAAGCCGGCCACCTCGACCAACCATTCGCTTAATTTTCAGGGAGGGAATGATAAAACGCTATTCAGTTTGTCACTGGGTTATCTCAACCAGAATGGTCTGATGGCAACTTCCGCTTTTAAACGCTACAACCTCCGGTTCACGGTGGATACGGATATCAACAAATGGCTGAAAGTGGGTGGAAGCCTCTCGCTGATCAGCAGTCGCCAGCGCTTGGTATCCGACGGTAACGGCGGCTTGAATGTGCCCCGCATGGTGTCCGAAGAAGTGCCGATCCTGCCTGTGAAATACCCCGACGGTACCTGGGCCGGCAACAACGACATCGCCGGCCTGGAAGGCGGGCCGAATCCCGTGAACATCGCCCATAACCGGTACACGATCAACAATACGCTCCAATCCCTCGGCAATACCTATTTGCTTTTCCACATTGCCAAGGACCTGGATTTCAAAACCGATCTCGGATTTAACCTCCAATCACAGAAAAACAACTTCTTCTCGTCTCAGAACCTGGCACATATGTCGGCCGACCAGGGCGGTGTGGCCAACATCCGGGGTTACCTGAACACCTACTGGCAGTCGGAGAACTACCTGACCTGGAACAAGACGATCAACCAGCGCCACCGGTTTACCGCATTGCTCGGGGCATCGTGGCAGCAGTACAACCAGGAAACCGATTTCGTTGAAACCCAGAACTTTATCGACGATATCTTTCAATGGCATACGCTCGGCTCCGGCTCTGTAAGAAGCTCCTCTACCTCAGCAGATTACAAATGGGCTATGAACTCGTACTTCGCCCGCGCGACCTATAACCTCGACGAGAAATACCTCTTCACCGCGACAGGCCGCTACGATGGCTCATCGAAATTCGGAGCGAACAACAAATATGCGTTCTTCCCGTCGGTGGGTGCAGCATGGCGTGTGTCGGAAGAGGGCTTCCTGAAAGGCAACAAGACGATCACCAATTTGAAAGTACGCGCGAGCTACGGGCTTTCGGGCAACCAGGAGATCGGTCAGTACCAATCCATTGCACAGATCCAGCCAGGTACCACCAACGCCACCAGCACGGTACTGAACGGGGCATTACAATCGACTTTGCTGCCGAGCTATCTGGGTAACCCTAATCTGAAATGGGAAAGATCTTTGCAGTTCGACGCCGGCGTCGAGTTGGGCATCCGCGAGAATATCGACCTGACGGTGGATTACTACAACCGTGTCACCAAAGACCTGCTGCTCCAGGCGCCGATTCCCTGGTCGGCCGGTGAAGTGAATGCGAATGTGTACCAAAACGTGGGGTCAGTGAGAAACTCCGGTTTCGAAGTGAGTTTGAATACGACGAACATCGAAACAAAGAACTTCTCCTGGACAACCAACTTCATTTTCGCTACCAACGCTAACAAGATCCTGAAACTCAACCGCGGTAATGCCGACATTTTCCCCGGTCCGAACTTCCTTGGCCAAACCAACATCCTGCGTGTAGGCGAGCCGATCGGATCGTTGTACGGGATGACCCGGATCGGGACTTACAGCACCGACGAGGCAGCCCTCGCCGCCGAGCATAACCTGAAACCAGGCGACAGAAAGTACATTTACAATGCCGACGGAAGCAATTATTACAGCATTATCGGCCGTACCACGCCCAAATGGACCGGCAGCTTCAACAGTACCATGAAGTATAAAGGCTGGGATTTCTCATTCAATATCCGCTTCGTGGAAGGCCTGAATACTGCGGCAACGTTCAAACACTCGGTAGAAGACAGGCAGACCATCGCAAACAGCCTCGCGACCGTACTCAACGCCTGGACGCCTGCCAACCAGAACACGATGATCTCGCAGGTACGTAACTACAAATTCGCGCAGGACTCGCATTTCGACACCTGGTGGGTAGAAAACGGCTCATTCATCCGCGGCCAGAACTTCATGCTCGGTTATTCATTCAACGACCCTGTTCTTGAAAAACTGAGAATCGACCGTCTGCGCCTGTACGCAAGTGTTCAGAACCTGTTCGTGATCACGAAATACACCGGTTATGACCCCGAGGTGGATACCTTCAACTCCGGCTATGGCGCCAACACCGCCTTCTCGCAAAACCTGGATTTCTTCGCCAATCCCCGCCCACGGGTTTGGAACCTGGGCCTGACACTTACTTTTTAAACCGCAACTACAAAAGATATGAAAGTGCTGAAAAATATATTGCTGGCAGCATCATTGCTGGCCATGGCGTCCTGCTCGGACTTTCTGGAAGAGACCCCGACGGGCTTCCTGACACCGGAATCAGAGGCATCCAGCAGCAAAGTGGCGCGCGCTTATGCGAACTCCGCTTATGTCAATTTGCAGGGACTTCTGGCCGGCCAACCGGCTTCCTACGGCGGTAATACCTACAACCTGCTCGAATTCATGACCGGTAAGGCGAATAGCGACCTCGGCCAGACCGGATTCGTGAACTACCAGAACCTGGGTTACACCAATACTTCTTTTTACTTTGACACCTGGTGGCAGCAAATGTACCTCGGCGTAGGCGCCTGTAACCTGGCGCTGCAAAGCATTCCGGGGATCAATGCGGCCGGACTTACTGACGAAGCGAAAAACAATATGCTCGCAGAAGTTCACACGCTGAGAGCGTTGTACTACTTCTACCTGGTGCGGATGTACGGCGCGGTGCCTGCTGTCACAACCACGCCAACTAACCTCGACCTGAATGTCGCGAGAACGCCTGCGAAGGACATTTACGACAAAATCATCATCCCCGATCTCCTTGCAGCCGAAGCATCGACGCTTCCGTGGTCGAATACGACGGGAAATGTGTCTATGTCGGCCGTGGAATCGATCCTGGCGGATGTGTACCTCACCTATGCGGGTGCGGCAATCAACGGCGGCCAGCAATACTATGCCGAATCGGCGAAGCGGTCGTTGAATGTAATCCAGAAAGGCGGCTTCTCGCTTTTCAAAAATTACACGGATATGATCAACCCGGCGAACAAGAACCTGGGCGAGTTCATTTTCCAGGTGCAATATGCCGCGAGCGTGCCATTGACCAACCCACTCACGCCGTTGACAATCCCCAACTATTCGGGCATTTCGAAATATGCGGACGAATACGGATCGGTGTACCCTACGCCCGAGTTTATCAAATCGTTTCCCAAGGGCGATAAGCGCGTGGAGGAAAAGCAGTTCTTCTACACCACGGCACCGAGCATCAAAACCGGTCAGCCTGTGAAGTTCAAGAACACCTACATCTACAAGTGGTTCGATGCGAATGCGATCACGAGTACGATCAAATCCGATTTGAATTACACATTGTACCGCCTCGCGGATGTGTACCTCATGTACGCGGAGGCGTCCAACCGCGCAGAAGGCGCACCCAACGCCAAGGCAGTCGAGTATGTGAATGCAATTCGCGCGCGAGCGAACCTGACGCCTGTTTCAGGGTTAAGCCAAACCGCATTCGAGCAGGAAGTGTGGTCGCAGCGCTATTTTGAACTATGTTTTGAAAACAAAATGTGGTTCGATATGCTCCGTACCCGGAAAGTACGCAATGATATCACCGGCAACTGGGACAATTTCGTGGGACACAAAACCGTCTTCGGCGCCACGTTCAGCGAAAAGCAGCTGCTATTCCCTGTACCAAGACAGGAGTCGGACGTAAACCCGAACCTACTGCCCAACAACCCCGGATTTTAACTAAAAAGTCGTCATCGGATGGGTGATATTGTCTAGGCCTGATTGAGAGGTAAAATGGAAAACCGCCGGCTCACTGAGTCGGCGGTTTTTGCCTATAAGATCCTGCAACGCACTGTTACCGAG
>DATMSL010000169.1:0-5146 GCA_035565435.1 Dyadobacter sp.
AGGCCGCTCGACGATGATGCTGAAAGCGTCCACACTGGTTTATCTGAAAAATAGCAACGAGTTTTCGAGTTTAACGCTTTCATAATAAATGAAATACATTTTTTGCCTGGCCCTTTTGGCAGGATTGATGACAGGTTTGACGAGTGCCCGGGCTGAGGGATTGAATGCTGTTGACTCTGTGGGGGTTGAAAAGGTAGGAGGGAAGATCTTCGTTATACATAAGGTTAACCAGGGCCAGACGATGTTCGCCGTCGTACGCCAATACGGAACGACCATCCATGCCTTGCGCGAAGCGAATCCCGGCATGAGCGATCAGATCCAGTCGGGGCAGACGATCCGGGTGCCTTACACGCCTAAGGCCGCCAAGAAGGAAGCCAAAAAAGACGAAAAGAAAGAAGAGAAAAAGGAATTAGTGAAAGCAGAGGTGAAGGAAACCAAGCCTGTTGCTGATACACCGTCGGTAGCCACCAGCACATCCGCTCCGTCGGCGTCTTCCGCTGCCGCACTTCCCGCCAATGGCATTCATAAAGTAGAACCCGGCCAGACATTGTATCGCGTAGCTGTGAAATACGGCGTGCTGATGGCTGATCTGCGTAAATGGAACAATCTGTCAGATGATAACCTCAAAGATGGTCAGGAACTGATCGTCAGTGAAAAAGGCGCTGAGAAAGCAGCTGCGCCTGCCGCAACGCCCCCTCCCGCCAAAGTTGCTACGACGGTGGTAAAGGATTCGGTGAAAGCCAAAACGGCGGTTCCGGAAAAAGTGGTGAAGCCCGTGGAGGAAGTAGCTCCGCCGAAAGTGGTAAAAAGTAAGAAAAAGTCGGAATCGGGCCTCGCGGAGGTGATTGAAACTGACGAAAGTACCAGCAAATTCCTGGGTTTGCACCGTACCGCGCCGATCGGTTCGCTGGTAGAGGTGTTGAATGAGTACAATCAGGAAAAAATTATCGTCCGCATTATCGGCCGTATTCCCGACACCAGCGTAAACGACGACATTGTGATCAAACTGTCGTCACGCGCATTTGAAAAAGTTTCCCCCAACAGCAAACGATTCAGGGCCGTAGTGAGTTATCTTGAATAACTACGGACGACAATACTATGAAACACGCACCACAGTTCCGTTCTAAGCGAGAAGAAGAGCGGGAAGCGCTTAAAGATACGTCGGGATACAAGGTTTGGACCGTGATGTTCACCCTTCTGTATCCGTTCATTGCCATTTTTACATTCCTTTTTTCCGGAATTGTAATGATTTTCTCAGGTATCTCCCGTGTGCTGGCTTACCTGTTCGGAGGTAGCCATGCCCGACGTTAGTCCAACTGCCTATCCGCCATCCTTTGTGGCCGAGTTGCTCGATGAGAAGGTGGCGCAATACAACCAGCCGGATTTCATTCCCTTCGACCCGATCAGCATTCCGCACCGGTTTTCGATAAAGCAGGATATCGAAATCATGGGTTTCTGGGCCGCGGTGCTCGCTTGGGGACAACGTAAGACCATTATCAACAAATGCCTCGAACTGGCCGCATTGATGGACAATGCGCCTTACGATTTCATCCGCAACCACCATGAAAGCGACTTGAAACCGTTCCTGCATTTCAAACACCGCACCTTCAACGCTACCGACACCCTTTATTTCCTGCATTTCTTTCAGGAATATTACAAAGTCCACGACTCACTGGAATTCGCATTCAGTAGCCATATGAAGCCCACCGACACTACGATCGAAAACGCGTTAATCGGCTTCCACGACCTATTTTCGAACTCTGAAAATTTCCCTGCACGTACGCGTAAGCATATCGCCACGCCCGCCCGCAAATCCTCATGCAAACGCCTGAACATGTTCTTGCGCTGGATGGTACGTAAGGACAACAATGGCGTTGACTTCGGTATCTGGAACACCCTCCGCCCTGCACAACTCGTTTGCCCCTGCGATGTCCACGTCGACCGCGTCGCGCGCGTACTCGGACTCATTAAACGGCCTGTTACCGACTGGCAGACTGCTACTGAACTTACCGCGTCACTGCGGCTGCTTGATCCCAATGACCCTGTGAAGTATGATTTTGCATTGTTTGGGTTGGGGATTGAGGGATTTGCGAATTAGCTTTTGAGATAAGTAAAAGTAGCTGCCAGTGGGATTGTAGGCTGCAACAGCCTTGATGTCAGAAGAAATATTGACCTCAGTTAGAATTCATTTTTCGCGTTTCTGCAAGATAAAGCTACTGTCTATTTTGGGCATTCCTTTGACGAATCCATTCCGGCCAGTCGGTCATTTCATAGTTGTTTGTTGGATTTGATAGTTCATTTTAGAATAGATCATGACGATCGTTGAGCTATTCAATCACATTAAACAACATCCATATGAAACATTTCTTCAAACCGATTTTAGCCGTATTCGTATTACTTGGAGGGGTTCTACATTCAGGCAATGCGCAAACGCATTACGGCTCCGGTGCAGGTACATCAGGCGATGGACACGCGTTTTTTGGTACCAATGCCGGTAGTGTGAATACCACCGGGGCATTCAATACCTATCTGGGGCATTTTTCGGGGATGAGTTCGGTTTCCAGTTATAATACTTTTGCAGGGTACAGCGCCGGAAAGTTGAATACAGGCGCGGCAAATACCTTTTTAGGTTACAATGCGGGTATCAGCACCAGCAATTTCAATTATAACACTTATGTCGGCTCTAATTCCGGTGGATCTGCCGCAGGCTCGAATAATGCCTTTTTAGGGGCAAGTGCAGGTTCACAAAGTACAGGATCGAACAACGTTTTTCTCGGCTTTGAGACGGGAAATTTTGCTAAAGATGGCGTCGACAACGTATTTGTAGGAGCGAAAGCGGGTTATTCCAGTAAGAATCATCACAATGTTTTTGTGGGCACAGAAGCGGGCTACAACAATCAGCAAAGCGACAATGTCTTTATCGGCTGGAAGTCCGGGAATGCGAATGTGTCGGGTTTTGCCAACACTTATGTTGGAAGCAAAGCCGGTTTGAATGCGAAAGGTAGCGCCAATACGATTATCGGTCACCAGGCTGGTACCAGCCTAGAGAAGCTTGATTTCAGCACTTTTATCGGAAGCGGTGCCGGAAGCAGTGCCGAGGGATATGGCAACGGTTTTTATGGCCCGTCCGCAGGTGTGGAAAGCAGAGGGGACTATAATCTTTTCCTGGGATACTCAACCGGAGCGCTTAATAGTGGAAGCGGCAACATTATGATGGGAACCAACGCAGGTTTTTATAATGGTGGAAGCGACAATACTTTTATCGGGAAAGAATCCGGTTACGCGAACGTGTCAGGGCTGGGAAACACATTTCTTGGTGAAACTTCCGGGCGGAACAACGATAGTGGTACCGGTAATGCGTTTTTCGGAAACAAGACGGGCTATTCGAACAAGTCGGGAAGTCTCAATACATTCCTGGGTTACGGGTCAGGGTATAGCAACACGACGGGCGAGAAGAATACTTATCTGGGGTACAATTCAAGTGGGAAAGCGGATATCGTAAACGCTACTGCCGTCGGAGCCGGAGCGAAGGTTACGGCGAGTAATTGTCTTGTGCTAGGAAGCAATGCCAACGTTGGAATTGGTGTTTCTGCACCGGTTTATCAGCTTCAACTAAGTGCTGGAACGGCTGCTAAGGCAGGGTCTTCCACCTGGGCCGTAATGTCGGATCAAAGACTTAAAACGAATATTACGGAATTCACAGATGGCCTCGACCTGCTCACGAAGATCCGGCCTGTTTGGTTCCAGTACAACGGCCAGGCGGGCATCGAAACCGGCGACAAGAAGTTCGTAGGTATTATCGCCCAGGAAATGCAGAAAATAGCACCCTACACCGTTGGTACCTTCATGCATCAGGATTCATTGGGAAATAAAACCGAATACCTGGATTACGATGCCAACGCGGTGACTTACATTCTGATTAATTCAGTGAAGGAACAACAGCGGATAATCGAAGCTAAGGAAGCTAAAATACAGGACCTGGAAAGTCGGCTTGAAAGGTTGGAGCGCTTAGTGAGTGCTACACCCGGGATTTTCAACAGCGCCGGGAAAGAGTCAGGCAGTTTGGAGCAAAATGTTCCCAACGGCTTTTCAAACAAGACTTCCATTAAATACTATATCCCTCAATCTGTGAAAACTGCGGTGATCGATATCTACACGGCAGCGGGTGTGAAGGTTAGTTCGCACCCTATATCGGAGCGTGGGGCAGGTGAATTGGTGATTTCAGCGGATAAATATCGGAGCGGAGTGCATGTTTATGATTTGGTTATGGATGGTAAAAGTTTTGGGGCAAAGAAGATGGTGGTGGAGTAGGAGCAATGATTAATAGAATCAAGAGGGCTTTGGTAACAAAGCCCTCTTCCTTTTGCAAATGATTGTAGATCCAGTCTAGTAATCGAATATAATTCGTTGCCTAACATCCGGCAAGTAATCCTGAATATCCGCTGCTTCATTGTTTTTCTTGACTTGAAAGCTTCCAGCCAGTTTTGTACCTGTTACAAAATCAATCGAGGTAAATCCTCACTCATTTAAACAGTTTATTGATTATGAAGAAATGGTACAGAATGGCAGCAACACTGATGGTGGGCACTTGTATGATAGTGCAAGTGAACGCACAAACGCACTATGGAATGGGGGCCGGCACCGTGGGGAATTCTCATGCGTTTTTTGGAACTGATGCAGGGAAAGTTAATACCGGATGGAATAACACTATGCTTGGGCACCAAGCTGGGATGTCAAACACTACCGGAGGGGAGAACACTTTTGTCGGCCGGCAAGCAGGCCTTTCAAATCTTTCAGGACAAGGTAATACGTTTATCGGACAGAATTCAGGTCAAGGAAACCAGAACGGTCTTAATAATACCTTTTTAGGAACTAGCAGTGGTGGGAGCAATAAAAAGTCTTATAATACCTACATTGGAGCCTATGCTGGCCAAGGTAATGTCAACGGACAGAGTAACGTCTACATCGGGAATTGGGTCGGTGATCAGTCTTACGAGGCATCCTTCAATGTGGTTTTGGGGAACAGTGCCTTTAACATGGGGACGGGAAATTTAAACTGTATTATTGGGATATCTTCCGGGGCAGGTAATACAGGAAATTCAAATGTATTTTTTGGAGCCAATACTGGAATGCACAATAACGGAAA
>DATMSL010000170.1:0-12681 GCA_035565435.1 Dyadobacter sp.
ATCAGTTGAAACCAAGCGCTTTTGCTTTTATCTGTTTTTCTGAAATATTCAATCAAAATGCACGAATCGATCATAACCGTTTTCTTCCCCATTGATTAATTGCCTTTCTATTGTTCTCAATAATCCTGATTTCTTCTTCCGTTGCAACAGGTCCATTGAGTAGTAGTGCAAGCAATTCTTCCCGGGTGCGGGTCTTCCGTTTTCCCGAATCAACTAAGGTTTTTAATCTCTTCCATTCTGTCGGCGGCAGTTTTTGAATTGCATCGACCAACTGTTCAAAAGTCATTTCTGATTGTACGTTCATAGTGGTGTTGTTGAAAGTGTTATTTAATTGATAGCACTAATTTACAACATTTTCTGCACGATTTCACCCCCGCAACGCCTCCACATCCCTCACACTTTTCACCAGCTCCTTCCCGAGTACCCTGTTACCATTCTCAGTTATCAAGAGGTTGTCCTCGATGCGAATGCCCGTGAAATCGCGGAACAATTCCAGTTTTTCGTAGTTAATGAACTGCGCGAGTTTGTTCTCGGCCTTCCAGCGGTCGATGAGGGTGGGGATGAGGTACAAGCCGGGCTCGACGGTGATGACGAAGCCGGGTTCCAGCGCGCGGCCCAGGCGGAGGGATTTCCAGCCGAAGGTTGTGCCTTTTTTCAGGTCGTCGGTGTAGCCTACGTATTGCTCACCCAGGTTTTCCATGTCATGGACGTCGAGGCCCATCATGTGGCCGAGGCCGCATTGGAAGAACAGGGTATGCACGTCGTGCTCAATGGCTTCTGCTACGTCGCCTCTTACGACGCCCATTTGCTTCATGCCTTCGACGAGTTTGGTGGAAGCGAGTTTGTGAATGTCTTTGAACAAAACCCCTGGTTTACAGGCAGCAATGGCCGTTTCCTGCGCATTAAGGACTATTTCGTACATTTCTTTCTGAATGCTCGTAAACGCCTTACCCACCGGAATGGTCCGTGTGAGATCGCCGCAGTAATGCATGGCGGTTTCGGCCCCGGCGTCGCATAATGCCATTTGGCCGTCGCGAAGCGCGAGGTCGCGGGCGTGAGTGTGCAGAATTTCGCCGTTGACAGTCAGGATGACGGGGTAGGAGATGTCACCGCCCTGCGCAATAGCCATGCTTTGAAGCTTGCCGGCGATTTCCTTTTCGGTCATGCCCGGGCGGGTGTCGCGTATGAAGGACAAATGCATGTCGACAGAGGTGTTTACGGCTTTTTCAAGTTCGGCCACTTCCTCCTCCGACTTATATGACCGCATCGAAACCACAGCCTTGATAAGGCTGACAGAGGCCTTTTGCGCGGCCTCGGAAGTATTGATATGCAGCCATTCCTGCAATTTCAGGTAATGCTCACCGCGGTACGGAGGCAGGAAGTGAATGCTCTGCCCGCGCGACAATGCGTCTTTCAGAAAGCTGCCCACGGCTGCGGCCGGTTTTACTTCGTTTACACCCACTTTGGCCGCTTTTTCGGCGAGCGCTTCCTTCGGGCCGGTCCATACGATGTCGTCAATGGTAAGCTCGTCGCCGAAAATGATTTCACGGTCGTTGTCGAGATCGATCACAGCGGTCAGTGACGCCTGGTCGATGCCGAAGTAATAAAGGAATGTGCTGTCCTGACGGAACGGATATACGTTATCGCGGTAGTTCATGCCGCTTTCCTCGTTGCCAAGAAGCAGGATCAGCCCTTTGCCTAGTTTGGATTGAAGGGTTTTTCTGCGGTTTAAGTATGTTGATTGTGAAAACATGGGATAATGGAATTTTGAAATACAATAAAAAATTTGCCCACCGAAACAAAGATACTCCGTCCGGTGAGCAAATAGGAACTACCTAACCCAAATTTATAAATGTATCAGTAACCCGGGTTCTGTTTCAGATTGGGGTTTTTGTCGATTTCATTCTGCGGGATCGGGAAGAGCGCGCGCTGGGCCGACTGCGGACGGTGGTTGAACCACTTTTTGGTTTCATACACCCCGAAACGGATCATATCCTGCCGGCGGTGTGCTTCCGCAGCGAACTCCCAGCCCAGCTCGTCCAGGAACCGGCCGAACTGGATATCGTCGCCTCCCTGGCGCTCGGTAATGGTACCGTCGGTGGCCTGGTAACCGTAGTTGTAACGGCTGCCTTTCGCCAGGTCAGCCGCAGTAACTGTGGCTTTGGTCGGAGTACCTTTGAATGCACGTTGACGCACCTGCGTAACCAGTTCGGCTGCTTCGGCCGCTTTGCCGGTGCGCAGCAATGCTTCGGCTTTGATCATCAGCACATCCGCATACCGCAGGAACGGAAAGTCGTTGTCGAGGCTGCCCGTGGCATTGGGTTTGATTTTGTATTTACCAATGCGGAACCCGTCCGACGATGAGGTTTTGTCCATTCCCGGCACGGCCTTGTTGTATGTGATAACTACTGCACCGGTTGCCGCACTTTTCTGCGGCCCCATGATCCAGGTGTCGGCCAGGCGGGTGTCGGCGGCGTCGTAAGTGTCGATAAACTGGGGTACGGCACAGTTTCCTCCCCACGGACCGGCGTTCATCGGGTACACCGATCGGCTCAGCGGGTCGAGGGTTTTCATGTGGATCTGGTTACCGGTTCCGTAAATTTCGTCGTAAGGAATCGCAAAGATGATTTCCTTCGAGTTGAAGTTCGTCCAGGTGAAAACATCGGAATAATTGGCATCCAGCACATATTTGCCGCTTTTGATCACGTCATCGGCTTCCTGGATCGCTTTCGCCCATTCGGGTGTGCCGGTGTATACCTGTGCATTGAGATAGATTTTGGCCAAAAGCGTTTTCGCCCCCCATTTGTTCATCTGGCCGTAAGTGGTGCTGGCGTTTTCGCTTAGATTCGGAAGCGATTCCGTCAATTCTTTAACAACAAAATCATAAACCTCTTTACGCTTGCTCTGCTTGGGAAGGGTAACGTCTTTGAAGTCAGTTACAATAGGCACATTGCCATGATTGTCGAGCAAAAGGTAATAGGCGAACGCACGCACCGCGCGAAGCTCGGCGATGGTCGCATCCTTACCGTTGGTTAGCGGCAAATCGCCGTCCGCGATCTGGGATAGCACGCGGTTCACCGTGGTAATGCTGCGGAATGCGCTTTGCCAGGCGTTTTCGGGTTGCCATTGCAGTGCCGTCCAGGTGTGCTGGTGCATGCGGCGGTAGGTTCCGCCATCGTCCCAGCCATTCGGGCGCACGGGTGTGATGATCGCATCTGCGGCTTCTTCCTGCAAATCGAAATAGCCTTGCCAGCCGAGCATCAGCGAGCGCAGCGACGAGTAAACGGGTGCCACAATGGCCGGAAGGTCCTTTTCGGTGGGCTGGTAACTGCTCCCGAGCACTTCGGAATACACTTGCTCGTCGAGGTCGGTGCAGGAGTAGAGCGGGGCTCCGGCAAGCAATGCGGCCAGGATCGCGTATGTTATATTTTTGTTTTTCATTAGTTCAAAGAATTTGAGGATCAAAATGTTACGCTCAGTCCGGCTGTGAATGTCCGGGTGGTCGGGTATTTGTCACGGTAGTCGCTGCCTGGGGAGAAGCCGGTGAAAGTCACGCCCTCGGGGTCGATACCGGTGTAGCCGGTAATGGTCGCAAGGTTCAGACCCGACACGAAAATGCGCGCGTTTTTAATGCCTTTGATCGTGTTTGCGGGCAGGGTATAGCCGAGCGTCACATTGTCGACTTTCCAATAATCGCCTTTTTCAATGTAATGCGACACATATACGAGGTCGGTATTGAGTACCTTACCGTCGATTGGATCGTAGGCGGTTTTGAGCATATTGTAAGCCTTATTGCGGGGATTGTTATAGAACATGCTCTGGAAATTGAGAATGTCGAAACCAAATGCGCCACGCATATTCACGGCCAGGTCGAACTGCTTGTAGCGGATGTTGTTGTTCCAGCCCACAATGTGTTTGGGAATACCATTACCATAATACTGACGGTCTTCCGGTGTAGCGTCCGCGATAGGGATCACCTCGCCGTCCTTGTTTTCGATGAGCCATGCACCCTTATCGTCCACACCTACGCTTTTCCAAACGAAGAAACGGCCGATCGGTTCGCCTACTTTCACGCGGTGGGTGCTCATCTGGATAGGCTCGCCCGTGTAACCCGCGTCGAAGAAGTCGTTCGCGGCCTGGAACTGTTCGTTCGAAAGGCTCACGAGCTTGTTGCGGTTGGTGGAATAGGTAAATCCTGTATTCCACTGGAAATCACCTGTCTGGATAGGTACGATATTTAACAATACCTCAACCCCCTTGTTTTGCATTACCCCGGCATTGATAAACATGCTGCCAGTCAGATAAGGAGGAACCGGAACCGGGAAATTGTAAAGCAGATCTTTCACCTTGCGGCTGTAAAAATCGATCGATCCGTTGATCCGGTTTTTCATAAATCCGAAATCTACACCAGCATTGTATTCTTCTTTCTTCTCCCAACGGAGGTCGGGGTTGAAGTTACGTGCCGGAACGAAGCCCGGAACCCATTTCCCGCCGATAAATGCGCCTTCCTCGCGGTCGAAGTTGTAGCTGATCTGCGACATGTACGGGCTGTTCGCGATTGTACCCGTCACGCCTATGCCCGCGCGAAGTTTAATATCTGAAGCTGCGCCGAGGCCGCCCATGAAGTTCTCCTTACTAATGCGCCAGCCGATGGACGCTGCCGGGAAGGTACCCCACCGGTTGTTCACCCCGAAGCGTGAAGAGCCCTCGCGCCGCACGCTGGCCATGAAAAGGTATTTGTCGCTCAGGCTGTAAGTCAAACGACCGAAGAAGCCTGCAAGCTGCCATTTGTTTTTGGTGCTGCTCATACCGGCCTGGCCTTTCTGCAATGCGCCGCCCGCGCCGAGGTTGTTCCAATCGTAGGCGTCGGTGGGGAAATCCCAGTTATTGGCGGCGAATGCTTCGTAGGTGGCGTCCTGCCAGCTATATCCGCCGAGTAGCGAGAAGCGGTGTTTGCCGATGGTTTTGGAATAATTTCCGGTGAATTCGAGCAGGTTCTCGTTGTTGGCGTAGGTGTTGCGGAACGCTGTTGCATTCTGGTTGCTCAGGCGCGTGGCCGTGTGGTTGAATGTGGTGGAACCGCCTTCGAGGTTGCTGTTCTGAACGTTCGATACGAGTAACTTGAAGTTCAGGTCGTCGATCGGCGCGTAGTCGAGGCTGCCGGCCATCCGCATTTCCTTGAACGAGCTTTCGTAATTCGATTCATTAAGCAAGGAAACAGGGTTTTCGTAAAAATAACCATCGCGCTCCTGCCATTTACCGTCGTCGGTCCGCACGCGGTCGGTAGGATTACGGATAATCGCCTGGCGGTAGGCGTAGCCGTAGGCGGCATCGTCGTTTGCCGGGCTCACCGCGCCGTTGGAGCGGGTAATGCGGTTGATGATCTGTAAATTGGTTTTCAGTTTGTTATTGAACATGGCATGATTCAAATCCGCGCGACCGGTGAACCGGTTTTGTCCGGATCTTAAAAAGATACCCTCCCAGTTACGGTAGTTGACTGAACCCGTAAGGTTGGTGGTGCTGTTTCCTCCAAAAAATGTGAGGTTATGGTTATGGCTCACCGGTTTTTGCATGATTTCCGAAAGCCAGTCGGTATTGCCGCCGTAATCGGTGTAACCGATGCCTTCTTTGATTTTCTGACGATAGTCGTCGCCGGTCAGCAGCTCCGGACGGCGTGCGATTGTCTGAATATTGACATAATTGGAATATTCAATCGTCGAACGTGAAGCGCCGCGGTTTTTGCGCGTCGTGATCAGGATTACCCCGCCGGTAGCACGCGTACCATAGATCGCCGCCGCCGAACCGTCCTTCAACACGTCCACGGACTCAATATCTTCCGGAGCCACAGTATTCAATCCGCCGGGAATACCATCGATCAGGATCAGCGGGTTGGCGGTTCCTTCAATGGAGTTGATACCCCGTAAATTGATCTGGGTGTTGGAGGTAGGAGAGCCGCTGGGTGTGGTGATGCGCAAACCGGCCACTTTGCCCTGCACCAGCTGTGCCGCGTCGCGCACGGTTCCCTGGACAAAATCTTCCCGTTTGATGCTCGCCACGGAGCTGGTAATGTCCCCTTTTTTCTGCGTACCATACCCGATCACCACCACTTCCTGCAATTGTTTCTGGTCGGGCGCCAGCTCCACATTGAACTCACTCTGGTTGCCCACGGCCAGTTCCTGGCTCACATAACCAATGTAGCTCAGGATCAGCGTCGAGCCCTCGGGCACTTCCAGCTTGAACTTTCCGTCCGTGTCGGTGGCAGTACCTATGGTATTTTTCCCTTTCACGATGATGGTCACGCCGGGCAGCGGATTCTTGTCGCCAGCGGACACCACTTTGCCGGAAATCTGTCGGTCGGCGGCGAGCGCCAGGGCGTTTTCGGTCAGGAAACAGGCGACCGCCGCCGCGAGGAGGCAAAAGCGGTGCAGTTCCCGGATCAGGCGGGATAATGGTCTTTTCATACAATTGGAGTTAGATGGTTAAACTTATTTGAGGGTACTCATTGCACTTTCATAATACCGTTCATGATCCGCCAATGGCCGGGTACTGTGCACAGGAACGGGTAGTCGCCGGGCTTGTCGGGCGCGATGAACACCAGCGTCGCATTGCCCTCGGGGCTTACGAGTTCTGTTGCATGCAGTACTTCGGGCATTTTGGGCACATAGTTGAGCGCGATCGCATTCGCCTCCCGCGCCAGCAAGTCGGCTGCATTGCCTACTTTTTCTAATGTTCCGGGTTTGATAATGAGTAGGTTGTGCTGCATGAAATCCGGGTTTGTAAACTGTATCGTTACTTTCTGGCCGGGTTTTACGGTGAAGCTTTTCTGATCGAACTTCATTTCATGCTCGATCACTTTCAGTTTGATGGTAGTGGGTGTGCCTTTGCCTTTCAGGACTTCTGTGGGTGCTGGTGTGGATGCCGAGGCTGTGCCTGAGGGCAATGGCGTCTGGGGGGCCAGGCCTTGAAAGGCCTGGTTGTGGAGGTGGAGCGTACTCTTGATGTCGAGCCAGCCGTGTAGCCGTGCATTGTCGGTATACTCGCCCACCTGATTTCCGTCGCGCAGGTCGCGGCCCAGGCGGATGTCGTCGGGGGTGAACGGCTGGTGGAAAAGGCTGGCGGCATTACCGGTTACCGGCGTTTCGTCTTCGATCGCGAGCGTCATTTTACCGCCTTCTGAGAGGGTGGCAAATGCATTAAAGCGTTCGTCGGGCAGTCTTCGTGTAGATGTGATTTGGTAGGACTTGCCATCCTGCCGCACGAGCCAATGCAATTTGCCGTCTTGCATATACAAACTATACCCGTTCTGCCGGTTCCCCTGCGACACCACCACACCCGAAAGTTCTTCTTGTGCTTTGGTAATAATGGCCTTGATCCTGAGTTCTTTATGAGAAACATCGGGCGGGTAGATCGGAGGCGACCATAGATTCAGCATATAAGTCTCCTCGATCAATCCACGTTCGATACGCGCCGTTAATGTCGAGTCTTTGAGTTTCGCTGCCGCCGCTTTGAAGCCATTTTCATGCTTGATAACCCCCGAAAAGATCGCCTGCGCCAGGTACTCATCTGCCGCGTTCTGTGAATCCTGGCCCGCCAGGTACAGCATTCTGCCGATTTCCTCCGAAGCGGGCAGGTCGGTCAATGCGTGTACGGTAGCTAGTCTTACTTTCAAATCGGGGTCGTTCAGTGAATTGGTCCATTTCAATGCGGAAAGCGTCTTATCGTTACGAGGGAGCATCTTCACAGCCGTCTTACGCACGCCCGCTGCCGGATGGCGCATGGCGCGTACGAGGGTGTGGTAGGCTTCTTCATTCGGGCCGGTGAATGCACCGAGGCCGTCGAGCGTCCATAATGCATGTACGGCAGGGCTGTTCAATCCGATTTCATCCACAAATGGGTCGTTTACCATTTTGATCAGTTCCGGAATCACCGCAGTATTCTTCGATTCGACGATCAGCCGCTGTGCCGTGGTGCGCCAGAACATATTGTCGTTTTTCAAACCGGCCACCAGACTGGCCGCGTCGTTTTTGTCGAGTTTCGGATAGGAAGTTTGCTTCGCATTCTTCCAAACGACCCTATATATACGTCCGTGCTGATTGTCGCGCAGCGGGTTGATGTACGCATTACCCTTTCCGTTCTCAAAGCCGCGCGGGGTAGGATTGTGCTGGATGATGAAACTGTACCAATCGGCCACCCAAACGGCACCGTCCGGGCCTACTTCCGCATGTACGGGCGAGAACCATTCGTCGGCGCTTGCAAGCAGGTTAAAGCCATTCTTCTCTTTGTAACCCGCACCTTTTGGTTTCAGTAATGCCTGGTAGAGCAGTCGCCCGGTCGGTTCGCAAACAAATGCGGTGGCATTCCAGTAAGATTTCGGGAAGTTACGAGCCGTATAAAGGTTATGCCCGGCAGCAGCTGTGAACCCACCGTGAAAATCCACCTGGCGCAGCGCGGGCGTGAGGTAGTTCATTTCATAATGCGAATCCAGTTTGTAAACCGTATTGCCCGAGCCGTCCGCTACCGAACGCTTTACGTATTCAAGTGGCATGGCGAAATGACCGCTGTAATTCCCGTTCGCTGTTGAAATAAACACTTCAAATTCCTCCGAAAAGCCTAAACCCCAGGTGTTGTTGGAGGTACGGCCGATGTATTCGAGGTTTTTGCCGTCGTTGTCGAAGCGGTAAATGCCCTGACTGAAATTCAGCTGCTTACCTGAGTTCGTGCCGCGGAAGCCTGCGTAGCCCAGCACACCCCAGATTTTGTTGTCCAACCCATATTTGAGGTTCGATGGCCCGGCGTGCGTATCGCTTTTGCCCCAGCCGGAGATAATGTTCTCGCGGATATCGGCCTTGTCGTCGCCATTAGTATCTTTCAAGAAAACAAAATGCGGTGCCTGCGCCACGATGAGACCGCCGTTCGCAAATACCAAACTGGTAGGGATATTCAGATTATCGGCAAAAATGGTGAATTTATCGGCTTTACCGTCGCCGTCGGTGTCTTCGCAGATCTTGATGCGATCCTTGCCCATACCGTCCTGATCGCGTACCTCGTTGGGATAGTCCTGCGTTTCTGCCACAAATAGCCTGCCGCGCTCGTCCCAGGCCATAGCAATGGGTTTCACGATGTCCGGCTCGGAGGCGAAGAGTTTCAGTTCAAAATCCACCGGTACCTGTGTCAGTTTCTGCGATTCGGCAGGGGATAGGGCCTGTTGAAACTTCGGTGCGGGGTCGCGCTTTTCGTAATTGGGTACGTTGGCGTCCGTGTAAGTGGGTTTGGTTAAATTGAATTTCGCTAACCGCGCTTTCGCGTCGTCGCTGACAGCCCACATGATGCCGTTGGTTACCAGTTCCTGAAATGCAGGTTGCTTCCAGGTGCGCTCGTCGTGCCCGTAAGCGGTGTAGAACACGCGGCCCTTGCCTTGCGTGCGCACCCAAGTCCACGGCTCATGATGATCGCCTTCAACGCGTTCCTGCAATACGATGATATCCGGGTTCAGTTTCGAATGCACATAAGTTTCGTCCCAGGTTTCAAAGGTCTCCCAGCCCTGCATTACCGGGTGATCTGCTTTCACCACCGGCGCAGTGAATGTGCCGTATTTGTGCGAACTGAACTGGCCGCCCACCGCTTTGATATACCAATCAGAGTTCTGGAAGCAAAAAGAGGCAGCATGGAGTGGAATAAGCGCCTTACCGCCTTCCACGAAGGTTCTCAATGCATTTTCCTGCGCCGGGGTAATGCTGTTGTGGTTGGCATAAATCACCACGCCGTCGTACTGCGCGAGGTTTTCCGTGTTCAATGCATTCGGATCGGAAGTGTAGGTGAGGTTAATGCCCTTCTGAAACAACGGCAGCGAAAGCATCGGGAAATACTTTTCCGAAAAATGGTGCCGGCTGTCGTGGCCGAGGAACAGCAGCTCGATGCGGCGGCCGCCACTCTTGCTTTCGGTCGATGCGGAAGTTAGTTTCGCGGGTCCGCGCTTCTGGACGCAGCCGTGCATGAGTATGATCGAGAATATCAGTAGTAATGCTTTTTTCATTGGATTCGGGTTAGAGTAGCATTAAGCGTCTGTTTTTAAGCTGAATTTTCGGTTTTTATAAAAAATAAAGACATAGCAATCCCTGTCGGGCAAAATCTGCCCAAAACACAATTTTCATTTTTTTAATCTTTGATCTTTTGATCAAATTCCCCGGTCTAAAGACCGGGGCAAAGGATTTACTGAGTTAAGATTTTGAACTTTAAACTCTAAACTATCTCCCCAGCGCTGCTTGCTGCGCCACAGATACCTTGTTTCTGTTCGGAAGATTTACACCCAATAGTTTTTGTACAAAAAAGTCTCTCTTTTTGCGGCGCCCGTACAGTCCGCCGTCGCTGTGGCCCATGCCGGGAATTACGAGCAGGTCGAATTCCTTGTTGGCTTTGATCAACGCGTCGGCTACTCGGTAGGTGCTTTCGGGCGGCACGTTGGTATCCACCTCACCCACAATCAGTAGTAAATCGCCCTGCAATTTGGCCGCATTGGTCACATTCGACTGTTCGTCGTAATGCTTGCCTACCGGGTAACCCATCCATTGCTCGTTCCACCATTGCTTGTCGACACGGTTGTCGTGGCAGCCGCATGCCGAAACCGCCGCGTCGTAAAAGCCCGGGTGGAAGAGCAATGCACCCAGCGAGTTTTGCCCGCCGGCGGAGGTCCCGTACACGCCCACGCGGGTCGAGTCCACCTGAGGATATTTTTCGGAGAGTGCTTTCATCCAAGCAATGCGGTCGGGGAAACCGGCATCGGCCAGGTTCTTCCAGCACACGTCGTGGAATGCCTTGGAGCGGTTGTAGGTGCCCATACCATCCATTTGCACCACGATGAAGCCCAGCTCGGCCATGCTCTGCATTTCACCATAATGGCGGAATGCTTTGGGAACAAATGAGTCCTGCGGGCCAGCGTAAATGTTTTCGATAATCGGATATTTCTTCTTCGGATCGAAGTGGCTCGGGCGGTATACGATGCCCCAGATGTCGGTTTTGCCGTCGCGGCCTTTGGCTTTGAATATCTCCGGAAGTTTGAAGCCTAATGCTAAATACTGCGAAATATCGGCCGTTTCGAGAGTCATCACGAGCGAAGCATCGGCAGTTTTGCGGAGTTCCGAAACGGGCGCGCTGGTCATAGTCGAGTAGGTGTCGACGTAAAAAGTCCTGTCGGGCGAAAACGTGAGCTGGTGCGTGGCTTTCGCGTGGTCGGTTAGTTTCACAAGGCCGGTGCCGTCGAACTTAATGCGGTAATAATGAATATGATAAGGGTCTTCGTTGGCATTCATGCCGCTCGCCCTGAACCACACTTCGCGCTTCTGCGTGTCGACGCTGTCGATATCGCGCACGACCCATTCGCCCTTGGTAACCTGGTTTTTGATTTGGCCGGTTTGTTCGTCGACGAGGTAAATGTGCCGCCAGCCGTCTTTTTCCGAAACCCAGATGATTTCATGATTTTCAGGCTGGTAATGCGTGTAAATCATGTTCTGGTAAATAAATGTATTAGTCTGTTCGTCGATAATGTGCTTCGTGGCGCCACTGGTAGCGTCCACTTCTATTACCCGGAAACGCTGGTGGCCCCGGTCTACTTTTTCGTAGGTAAAATGCGTCGCGTCACCCTTGCGCCAGCGTATCACGGGCGCATTGAAAAAATCGATCACTTCCGACTGCACTTGTACCGATTTGCCGCTCTGGACATCTATTACGCGCATTTCATAACTCGTAAACTCGTCGCCGGGCTGCGCGTAACCCCGCGTTTTTACCTCGCCGCGGGTGGTGTTGGGCAACGAGGAGAATATAATGCTCACCTGCCGCTCGTCACGATGATCGATCCGGTAGCAAACCAGGTACCTGCCGTCGGGCGACCAGCTGAGTTCACCGTACGGTTTCAGCGGATTGCCGTCGTATGTCAGTTGTTTGCCGTTTTTGTCTTCTTTTTTACTCAAATAAATATTGCCATTACGGACAAACGCCTTCGTTTGCTTGTCGGGGGAGACACTGTCAGCCCGGAAACGCGCCCAGCGGCTGAGCTGCCTTGTCCAGCCGATATCCTTTGCCTTGGGTAACTCCGGTTTGGTGATTTTCTGTGCCGTGCCGGTTTCGGTGTCGTAAGCAAACCATTTTCCCTTGCTTTGCAGGATTACGCTATGTTTTTCGGGCTCGAAATGAATGTCGCTGATCCATAGCTTAGTGGCCGAGAACGTGGAATCATAGGCTTTGGACAGCGCCGCGGCTACTTTGGCATGGTCGAAGGCAGGTGTCCTCTTGTTTTCTCCCGGTTTTACGACCAGATATTCAGTCAAACTATCCTTTAATACATTCCTGTACCAGAACGATTGCCCGTCAGCCAGCCAGTTGGGCTGTACCTGCGCTTTCAGCACGCTGCCTTTCGTGAGCGAATCCATCAGGGCCATTCTTTTATATGACGCTGAAAGTTCGGCAGGATTGGGCTGGTACGCCGGCAGTGATTTCTGTGCCATCAATGGCGCCGCCAGGCATAATGCACTGATCGTGTGTATGTAAAGCCTCTTGTAAAGGCTTGGGTTAGGGATTTTCATAGCTCCTTGAATGAATATAAAGGCAATACAATTCCTACCGGCTGCCAGGCAGCCGATTGGTCTATCAGACCGACAAACGATGTGTCGGAGGGTGCTTTTTGAAAAT
>DATMSL010000171.1:0-3630 GCA_035565435.1 Dyadobacter sp.
CATTCGGCTACAATATTTCAGCTCAACCTAGCCTTGATGGAAGTATTATTTTTTCGCCTTTGCACCCTTGTATTGTTGGTATTTGGGTTATGCCCGACAACCGGGCTTCCGGAATGATCGAAGACTTCGCACGAATCCTGGTTCCAGATGGAGATTTATTGTGGCCTTATGCCGAAAAGGTTCTCTCAGACATCGGGAGCGCGGGGATTGCCACTTTCAATGCTGCTCATCGTTCCAAAGCCTTAATACATACATGGCTCGCATGGCAGGAAACGCCAGGTGTACCTATGGGACAGGCAATCACGAAGTCTTACCTTAATCACAACCATGAATTGTGCAATAGCTTCGTCAAATGGCTTACTGCACTGTTTGCAGATCCTTATCAATCATGAACCTACACGCACAAATCATCAAAAAAAGCGGCAAACCGAAGTTCGCCGTGTTACCTTTTTATCAATATGAAGCGATCGTCAATGTACTTTCTGATTACATAAAAGGTTTAAAGGACTACCTAACAGCATTGAAAATCGAGCTCAATACCAAAACCTGGCATAGCCTGGAAGATGTAAAAGCGCAATTAGGGATCGAATAGGCCTTCAATCCTCCCTTCCCTCCTTCCGATTCGCATCAGCCATCCTGACAATCTTAGGCGAAAACTTCGCCAGCACGTGAACAAGCTCCGATTGCGCCGCAATCACATCATCAATATTCTTGTAAACCATCGGCGATTCGTCCAGGTCTCCGCCGATGAGCTGAATACCATTATCTTGCAGAATTTTATTCATCTGACTCCGCGTGGTAGTCGTGAATGCTTTCGTGCGTGACATCACGCGCCCGGCGCCGTGTGAAGCGGAGTTAATGGAAGTGGCATTGGCTTTGCCGCGGATTACGTACCCCGGCTGACTCATTGAGCCGGGGATAATGCCGAGTTCGTCGCTACCGGCTGGTGTAGCGCCTTTGCGATGGACGATTACCTCGCGGCCATCGGCGAGTTTTTCCTTCCAGGCGAAATTGTGATGGTTTTCGATGATTTTTGATGGTTTTTCGCTCAGCGATTTGGCCATTTTGTTGTGGATTTCATGATGGTTGGCCGAGGCGTAGTCGCCGGCGAGATTCATGGCTATCCAGTATTCCTGGCCTTCTTCGGTATTTAAATCCAGCCAGGCTAAATGCGCTGCTTGCTTCGGAAGTACCGTTTTTTGCATGGCCAGTTTGGAATAATAATTAGCCACGTTTCCGCCGAAGCCGCGGGAGCCGGAATGCGAGAGCAGTGAAAGGTATTCGCCTTTTGGTAAATTTAAAAGCGGGTCGTTTTTAAATACTTCTACAATGCCCCATTCAACGAAATGGTTGCCGGTGCCGGAGGTGCCTAGCTGCCGGTAGGCCTTGTCTTTCAACGAGCGGATCGTTTTGGTGGCGTCCCACTCAGGTTGGTCCATGATACTTTCGTCGTATTTCCGTGCCGTTTCGCCGCCCATGCCGAATTTGGTGTTTTCGGTGAGGATCTTTTTCAGGAAATGCGGCTCACGTTTGAGGTAATCGGTAGGAATGTCGAAGACCGACATGCACATCCGGCAGGCAATGTCGACGCCCACGGCGTAGGGAATCACTTTATCGGCTTCCGTTGCAAGGACGCCGCCGATGGGTAATCCGTAACCCTGGTGCGCATCGGGCATTAATGCGCCAGCGACCGATATGGGTAAGCTAACGGCCGTTTCCATTTGCAATAATGCACCTTCCTCAATATGCTCTTTACCGAAAACGGCGTAATGCAGCTTGTCTTCGCGGAGGTTGAAGGTGTTCTTTTTCGCGGGTTCTTTTTCTTCCAAAGTGAGCACGGCCTTTTCATTATATATAAGCTCCTTGCCGTCGTAGGTCAGGGAAATTTCGGTGCCTGCTTTTCTGAGGTCATAAATCGTTTTGGCCAGATTCGTGAGCTTATTTTTGGAATAGGCATATTTCTTAGGGTCGTGCAGCATTTTGACGAGCATCAGAAATATCTTCTCTTTCGGATATTTTGCACGCTCATGCAGACCGTTCGCTACGCGCAGGAATGCGGTGTGCAGGCTTTCCGGCACATTGGCCAGATAGGTGATTTCCTCAATGGTGATGGGTGTGTCCATAAACAAATATCGTGGAATAGGAGACTATTTCAAGCAGATCGGGTTTGCCGTCTGCTAATTGACGCGATGTCATTAAATCTTTCTTGACATAATACAATGCAACTGTTAAAAAACCCGTACCTTTGCGGGCAATTTGTTGATACAGTTCGCAGTACCTTCTTTAACTTAATTAAAACGTTGCAATGTCCGCAGTAGCAGAGCAAACTCAATTGGCCGACCGGATCAATGCCCTCGAAGAATCTTCGACGCTGGCGATGACCAAAATGGCCCGTGAACTGGCCGCCCAAGGCCACAAAGTGATCAGTCTGAGCGTTGGAGAGCCAGACTTTAAGACGCCCGCACACATTTGCGAGGCCGCTAAGAAAGCCATCGACGATGGTTTCCATGGTTACTCACCCGTAGCAGGTTACCCTGATCTGCGAAAGGCCATTGCTGATAAGTTAAAGCGCGACAATAATATAGATTGGAAACCCGAAAATATCGTGGTTTCGACCGGTGCCAAGCATTCACTCGCGAACGTGATCCAGGTTCTGGTAAATCCGGGCGACGAGGTGGTGATTTTCGCGCCTTACTGGGTGAGCTATTCCGAAATGGTGAAGCTCGCGGAAGGTAAGTCGGTGATCATCGACGGGGCTTTTGAAAACGATTTCAAAGTAACGGCGGCGCAATTGGAAGCAGCGATCACACCACGCACCAAAGTGGTAATGTACGCTTCGCCAAACAACCCGACCGGCGCTGTTTATTCAGAAAAAGAATTGAGAGAAATCGCGGCGGTACTCGAAAAACACGAAGGTGTGTACGTGCTGGCTGATGAAATCTACGAATATATCAACTTTACCGAAGAAGGCCATTTCAGCATCGGTTCTATCCCTGCATTGAAAGACCGCGTGATTACTGTGAACGGTGTTGCGAAAGGTTATGCCATGACAGGCTGGCGGATCGGTTTCATCGCTGCTGCTAAATGGATCGCGGACGGCGTTGAAAAACTGCAAGGTCAGGTTACTTCGGGAACCAACTCTATCGCGCAGAAAGCGGCTACTGCTGCATTCAATGGCCCGAAAGAGCCTTCTCTCGAAATGGCGAAGGCGTACCACCGCCGTCGCGACCTCGTAGTTGGTTTGCTGAAAGACATTCCAGGCTTCAAAGTCAACGTTCCGCAAGGCGCGTTCTACGCATTCCCTGATGTGAGCTATTACTTCGGGAAATCGGATGGCGAAACGACCATTAACAACTCGGATGACTTCGCGAACTGGATTTTGAACAAGTCTTATGTTTCCACCGTAGCAGGTTCAGGTTTCGGTGCACCAAACTGCATCCGTATATCTACCGCCGCTGCTGATGAAGCATTGGAAGAAGCGGTAAAACGCATCAAAGACGCCGTTGCGACTTTGAAATAATATTAAAATGAAATCATAAAAGCCTCATGGGTGTTACCTGTGAGGCTTTTGTGTTGTTGTATATCGCATTAGCACACCGTTTTGAACAAATAAGCATAGAGCCTATCGCT
>DATMSL010000172.1:0-6917 GCA_035565435.1 Dyadobacter sp.
TTCATTTTATTGTTTTCTTTTTATTCGTTGCTACTACCTATTACACATTGCCCGGGCGCTGGCGTTGGTTTTCACTCCTAACGGCCAGCGCCTATTTTTATGCCTCATTCATTCCGGCCTACCTCTTGCTGCTGGGAGTGATCATCATTTTTGACTACCTGGCTGGGATTGGTATAGAAAAGCTGTCGGGAAATCTTCGCCGAGTTATGCTTGTTTTGAGTATCCTCTTCAATGTCGGGTTCCTCTGCTTTTTCAAATACTTTGATTTTCTGAATACCAATATTTCCGCACTGATGTCTATTGCCGGCATCGACTACCGGGCTGATGCGATGGCTGGGCTGTACCCTGGTTTGGCGCTGCCTATCGGTTTGTCGTTTCACACATTTCAGTCGATGAGTTATACGATCGAGGTATATCGCGGCAACCAGCGCGCCGAGCGTCACTTCGGGATCTATGCATTATATGTACTATTTTATCCGCAACTGGTGGCCGGTCCGATCGAGCGCCCGCAGAATGTGCTGTGGCAATTCAGGCAGCGAGTTGATTTTGATTGGCGCAACCTTCAGACGGGGTTGTGGTGGATGGCGTGGGGAATGTTCAAAAAGGTAGTTATCGCTGACAGGCTCGCATTGGTCACCGACCCGATATTCGCCAATCCCGAAACACAGAATGCCGGCAGCCTAGCCATTGCCGCCGCGTTTTACAGTATCCAGATCTATTGTGATTTTTCAGGTTACTCCGACATTGCGCTGGGGGCGGCCAAAACCATGGGATTCAGGTTGATGGTCAATTTTCGCTCACCGTATTTTGCCCGATCAATAGCGGAATTCTGGCAGCGATGGCACATCTCCCTGTCAACCTGGTTTCGTGATTATATCTATATTCCAATGGGTGGAAACCGGCACGGGCGCTTTCGGACATACCTGAATTTGCTGGTCGTGTTCCTGCTGAGCGGGCTCTGGCATGGTGCCGACTGGAAGTTCGTGATCTGGGGTGCGATCCACGGTTGCCTGCTCATTGTCTCGCGAATAGCCAATTTCGAGGCATATCATGCTGGACGATCCGCCTGGGCAAGAACCGTTCTGATGTTTCTGGTGGTAACACTCGCCTGGATTTTCTTCCGTGCGCACAACGTGGGCGACGCGCTCGTGATCCTGAACAGGCTCACGAAGCCTTCATTATGGAACTTGCCCGACCTGCCGATCAGCGGCGGGGAAACGGGATTCTGCCTGTTGCTTATTGTGCTTCTGTTTTTGAAAGAACACCTGCTTCCCGATTATGTACCTGCCCGGAGGTCGTTCTGGCCATCGCTGGGTGTAGCTACATTGCTGTGTTATCTGTGGGGGGTATTTGGGAGCAACCAATTCATCTACTTTCAGTTTTGATGTATGAAAATCCTTTTTCCCTGTTTGCGCATAAGTATTATGCTGGTATCGGGCGTCATACTTTGGATAGGACTTTCCGACCGGTTGCAACGTAAATTGTATTCCCGCGGCTTCATCCCCGATCAGTACCGCTTTGGCGATCTCTATAATATTTCCAATTTGGAGCAATTCAAGGAAACGCATTGGGTGGAAACCGACGGCCTCGATGAAAGCGACAAGCCAGGGATCCGGTCAGAGAACGTGGATCTATATACGATTGGCGATAGTTTCACTACCATGGACACCAGTTTTTATGCCGGCCGCCGTAATCGCCACATCTGGCTCGGTACCGGGGTGGATACCGTAGCCCTTGATCCGGAAGTGCATTCTATTCTGGTGATCGAGGTGATTGAAAGAACGATCCAGGAGCGCCTGCGCGAGCATTACGCCGAACTCTATATTCATCGCGGATTTCAGGTCCGGGGTAAAAGCCGGCCGGTAGCCGATGCCGCTTGTGAAACCGGCGGTGCCTTTTGGAAAAATACATTAAACCATCAGATCAATGAACGATTGGAATTCCTGCTGTTCAATTCCAATGTCGCATTGAGATGTAAGGAAATGAAAGCTTGGCTGATGCTTTCCTGGTTCGGTCGCACGCATCCCGGTTCGCTCATTTCACGGGACAGGCGGCATTTGTTCTACGAGATCGAAGCCGATCCGCAAAGCGTGCTATCTCCATTCACACCGTTGACCGATGCGGACATCGACAGTGTTGTCATCAACATGAACCGCATTCGTGCGCATTATCTGCGCGCGGGTTTTGCAGAGGTATACTTTTGCCTCATTCCCAATAAAGTGACCGTATGTGAGCCCGGGCGTCACCCGCACAACCGTCAGATCACCCGGGTAGAACAAAATCCACACCTGAAAACTCCGCTGTTATCGCTTAACGCACAACTCCGTCATCATCCTGAATGGTACCATAAAAGCGATGGCCACTGGAACGCGGCCGGGAAGCGCCTGTGGCTGAAATATGTCAATGAGATGGTTATGGAGTGGGAAGAAAAGAACCTTGCGCTCCGGCACGCTTATTGATAGATACGAGATTTCTGGGCCTTAGTCCACGTAAATCATCCTTTAAGCCGTATCTATGGGATTATTTTTCAAAAGCCGCAAACATGCCCCTGCTCCCGAACTGCCCGATTGGCTTTCGGTGCGGGATGGTTATCCCTTTTATATCAAAGCGCCGATGGTGCTCATCGGACTTTACCTGTTTTTTTACATACTCAATCAATTGCAGGAAATTATCGTCCCATTTGCATTCGCAGGGCTGATTGCCGTGTTGCTCAACCCGGTTTACAACCGTTTTCAGAAATGGAATTTCAATAAAATCTTCGCTATTGTGCTCACCATTTTTATCGCCGTTCTCGTGGTGGGCGGGATTATGTTTTTCCTCTCGTCGCAGATCGTCCAATTCGGTGATATGATTCCCCAACTGGAAAAAAAGACGATCAAGCTGCTTGGGAATTTGCAGGGATGGCTGTCATCCACATTCGGTATTTCGACTGAAAAGCAAATGAGTATGCTCGACGAGGCGATCAATAACAGCCGGACGTACGTGGGCAAGACTGTGAACACGCTTTTTGGTATCATCAGCTTTTTTGTACTCATACCGCTTTATATTTTTCTCCTGCTGTTTTACAAGCCACTGATTCTCAATTTTATATTTGAGGTTTTTGATGAAAATAACTCCGAGCAAGTAGCCGAAATTTTGCAGGAAACCAAGGGGGCAGTGCAAAGCTATATTGTTGGGTTGATGATCGAGACGACGATTATTGCAACGCTGAACTCCATCGCGCTGCTGATCCTGGGCGTGCAGTATGCGCTGTTGCTGGGCGTGATCGGTGCGATCCTGAACCTGATCCCCTATATCGGAGGCATTATCGCCATCGCATTGCCGGTGCTGATTTCCTTCATTACCAAGGACGGATACACCACACCGTTACTGATCATCGGCGCCTACACGGTGATCCAGTTTCTGGATAACAACATCATCGTACCCCGAGTGGTATCCTCCAAAGTATCGGTTAATGCATTGATTTCTATTTTGGTAGTGCTCCTTGGCGGCACGCTCTGGGGCGTAAGCGGGATGTTTTTGTCAATCCCGTTTGTAGCGGTGTTGAAAATCATTTTCGATCGCATCGACGAGCTGAAACCCTGGGGTAAGTTGCTGGGCGATACCATGCCCGACGATCCGCCTGCGAAGGTGGTGAATCCAAGCGAGGCCGAAGATAAGGAGAGGCCGTTATTCTGAAAGCGAACAGGCAGACGTTCGAGCGAATGCCTGCCTGTTCGTTATGAAATGTATTGTAAATCAGTAATCCAGTTTCTTGATCGTGCCATCGCCAAGGCTAAGGACGTAGAAGGTGCGGTCGCCCCAGCGTTTGATATCCGTCGGCCTGTCGAGCCCGCTGAACAGCACGGCTCCATCTTCGTTCAGCACTGAACCGGTGTTGGCTTTGAAACCCGGGGGATTGCCCGGACCACCCGGAGGCATCGTGAAATCGGCATAATGCAGCAGGAGCGGCTTGTTGTTGACGGTCAATACCAGGTGCGTAAGCGTTGTAAAGCCCGATTTGTAGGGAACCATCACACCGCTGGTATTCACTTGATAAATATTAGCTGCGCCTGGCGAAAACGGGAAGCCGGTAAGGCTGCTGAGCACAAATTGGGTGCCGTCGAATACGATACCGGTAGGAACGGGATCCCTGTTAGGCGCTACGGGAGGGAAAGTAGTGAACAGGCTGAGCGTGTGCGTGTCCTTATCGCGCCTGATGACCGCGTTGGCACCGGCGTCGGCAATGTAAAGGTGTCCATCAGGTCCTTTGGTTAGGCTGAATGCGTTGGAGTTGTTGTCAAAAGTAAGATTGAGGGTCGAGACATAGGCCCTGATATTCTCTTTGGGAATCGTGTTCTTGTCGATAGGCGGATTTCCCGAAGCAAAACCAGACACGTCGATGATGTAGAGAAAGCCCTCGACGCCATGAAGCAGATATATCGTGCCGTTTTCATAGTATAAATGGCTGATACCTTCTACATTACCCTGGTTAATAACGGATTGGAAACCTGTTACAACGGTGGTCTTTACACCCTGTGGCGTGATCATTACCAATGCACCGTCGTTGTTGCCGGTGCCGCCTTCGGTGACCCAGAAACGCCCCTGTTCGTCGATTGCCATTCCAATAGGCGCGCGCAGCCCGTTGACAAAGGGTGAAACGCTGAACTGGGTCGGCTCGGGAACCGGCTCACCGTGATCGGTACAGGCCTCGATGGCGACAAGGCCGGCGATCAGTGCAAATGCAATTAAAGAGAGGAAATGCTTTTTCATTGCGGTTGAGTTTTAGTTGATTATGCAGAAAAGCAATGGCAGAAGTTGTGAGCAAAAGTAGGGGTTTGCGCTACTTTACTATTGTATAAATGCGTCATTACCAATGGAATTTAGTAAGCGGTAAAGTTTGTAACTTGCCATTCAAAATATCCACCACCAAACCGCTCATGAATCAGGACATTCGACAGCCGTTACCGGCCGCTTATCTTTCCATTGACGAGGCCACCAAAGACTCTGGTTTCACCATGGCTTCCGACATTTACACTTGTTCGCTGCTCAAAACCCTGGCCGCTTCCAAACCCGGCGGCAAGTTCCTCGAACTCGGTACGGGCACAGGCCTGTCCACAGCCTGGATACTGGATGGTATGGACGCGCATTCCACACTGGTATCGATCGATAACGACAACCGCTTCCTCGAAATCGCCGGAAACCACCTCGGCGGCGACCCGCGCCTTACATTGGTGCATACCGACGGTGAGGATTGGGTAAATGCGCATCTGGGCGAGCGATACGACTACATTTTTGCCGATACCTGGCATGGGAAATACCTTTTGCTGGGAGAAGTGCTCAACATGCTCAATCCCGGCGCGTTTTACATCATCGACGACATGCTCCCGCAGCCCAACTGGCCCGAAGGACACGATCAGAAAGCATCGAAGCTCATCGAATACCTCGATAGCCGGCCGGATCTTTCGGTTACCAAGCAGGTGTGGGCGACGGGCATTATCCTCGCGGTGAAGCACTGAGTAATATCATACTTTCCAATCATTTCCTGAAATCACCCTCTGGCACAATCGGAGGGTGATTTGTAATTTTTTATGGTTTGTGTAGGAGTAAATAGAGGGTCGTGGGTGCTTGACTTTGATAATTGTAAGATGATCTTGTAATGATCGAAGATTTAGTACTAACCCTTAAATCTTAGCTTATGTGCCAAAACCATGGAGTAGCTTACATCCGGCCCGGCGAGGTCGAAGTGCAGGAAATCGAGTATCCCAAACTCGCGCTGGGTAACCGCAAGTGTGAGCACGGGGTAATCCTGAAAATCGTTTCCACCAACATTTGCGGCAGCGACCAGCACATGGTCCGTGGACGCACCACCGCTCCGGCAGGGCTTGTGCTGGGCCATGAGATCACCGGCATCGTGATCGAAGCGGGCAGCGACGTCGAATTCATTAAAGTCGGCGACCTGGTGTCCGTGCCCTTCAACATTGCCTGCGGCCGCTGCCGCAATTGTAAGGAAGGTAAAACCGGCATTTGCCTGAACGTAAACCCCTCGCGCCCGGGCGCCGCATACGGGTATGTGGACATGGGCGGCTGGGTAGGAGGGCAAGCGGAGTACGTCATGGTGCCCTATGCCGACTTTAACCTCCTGAAATTCCCCGACAAAGACCAGGGCATGGCCTATATCAAGGACCTCACCCTGCTTTCCGATATTTTCCCGACCGGCTTCCACGGGGCCGTCACTGCCGGCGTTGGACCGGGGTCGATCGTGTATGTAGCGGGTGCGGGCCCGGTCGGGCTCGCCTGCGCGGCGTCTTGCCATCTGCTCGGCGCCGCGGTCGTGATCGTCGGTGATATGATCCCCGAGCGGCTGGCTCAGGCCGCCAGCTTTGGCTGTGAGGTAATTGACCTCACAAACGACACGCCATTGGAACAGGCCATTGCTGAAATCGTAGGTGTGCCCGAAGTGGACTGCTTTGTTGATTGCGTCGGCTTCGAAGCCCGCGGCCATGGCGCCCACGCCGTCGAAGAGCGCCCCGCCACCGTCCTGAACACCGCGATGGCCGTCACCCGTGCCGGCGGTGCTATCGGTATCCCGGGCCTATATGTCACCGGCGACCCCGGCGCGCGCGACTCAGCCGCCAAGGAAGGTAGCCTCAGCATCCGCATCGGTCTGGGCTGGGCTAAATCACATTCATTCTATACAGGCCAATGCCCGGTGATGAAATACCACCGCAACCTGATGAACGCAATCCTGTACGATAAAATCAAAATCGCCAAAGCAGTGAATGTGGAGGTGATTACGCTGCAAGACGCGCCGAGGGGCTATGCGGACTTTGACAAGGGTGCGGCGAAGAAGTTTGTGATTGACCCGCACGGGATGATTGTTTGAGAGTGATTTATTCGGTATTTAATATAAAAGACGGCTCCTGATTTCTAAAAAT
>DATMSL010000173.1:0-17063 GCA_035565435.1 Dyadobacter sp.
GTGAATGTGTGAATGACTGAATGATTGAATAACTGAATGCTTCAACGGGGTAACTGAGTCAATTAGATCACATGTTTACTTAAAATATCCCCAATCAATTCCATTTATCCAATCATTAAAATCCATTCACTCATTCAATCATTCAATCTTTCAATCATTCAAAATTCATTCACTCATTCACTCATTCAATCATTCAAAATTCAAAATTCATTCACTCATTCAATCAATCAAAATTCCTCACCCACTAACCGCATCGCCGCCATGAGCCTTTCCAAATACAACGAAAAACGTTCCTTCGACAAAACTCCGGAGCCCAAAGGCGGCAAAGCAGCCAAAGACGAGCTCATTTTCGTGATACAAAAACACGACGCTACCCGCTTGCATTACGATTTCAGGCTGGAAATGGAGGGGGTACTCAAAAGCTGGGCGGTGCCGAAAGGGCCGTCGACCGACCCGTCGGTGAAGCGGCTGGCGATGATGGTGGAAGACCACCCTTACGATTACAAGGATTTTGAAGGCATTATTCCCGAAGGAAACTACGGCGCGGGGACGGTGATGGTCTGGGATTTTGGGACTTACGAGCCTTTGGAAGAAAAAAACGGCCAATTGAAAGGTGTTAAAGGCAAAAAGGCACAGGAGAAACTCGCGTTGAAAGAACTGTATTCGGGCTCTTTGAAAGTGCGGCTGAATGGCAGAAAATTGAAGGGTGAATATGCTTTGGTGAAAACGAAGGGCATGGAAGAGAATGCATGGCTGCTCATTAAGCACCGCGACAAATATGCTTCCGAGGAAGATATTACCGAAAAAGACCGCTCAGCGGTATCCCGCAGGACTTTGAACGGTATCGAGAAAGCCGGCGACGCCGTTTGGGAAAGTAACCACGAAGAGAAGAAATCTTCAAAAACCAAAGGGCCGGTTAAATCAAAAGCCGAAGCCAAAGATCCCGCGGAAGACGCAGCAGCAGAAAAAAAAAGTCCGGACGTCGACATAGCGGCCATTCTGAAAAAGGGTAAAAAGCAAAAGTTCCCGGATGATATGCAGCCCATGCTGGCTACGTTGGTCGACGGACCGTTTGACGACCCCGGTTGGGAATACGAGGTCAAATGGGACGGATACCGGGCATTGGCGTATTTGAATAAGGGCGAGGTACGACTACAATCGCGGAACAAAAAATCATTCAACGACAAGTTTTACCCGGTTTACCAACAGTTGCAGGAATGGAAAATCAATGCGGTAATTGACGGGGAAATTGTGGTCATCAATGAAAACGGTCTCTCCGATTTCAATGCATTGCAAAACTGGCGGAGCGAGGCCGATGGCGAGCTGGTTTATTACGCGTTCGACATTCTCTGGATTGAAGGCAAGAGCCTCATTCATTTGCCGCTGAGCGATCGGAAAGCCATTTTACAGAGTATAGTGGATGAAAATAGTCCCGTTCAGCTTGGTTACAGCATCGCCGCCGACGGCAAGGCATTCTTTGAGGCGGCACAAAAGATGGGTTTGGAAGGCATTATGGCCAAGAAATCAGACAGTGAATATTACCCTGGCATCCGCACGCGCGACTGGCTGAAAATCAAGATCAACAAGCGGCAGGAGGTGATCATTGCGGGCTACACCCTGAACGAAGGCTCCTCCAAGTTATTCAGCGCATTGCTTTTGGCGGCTTATGACAAAGGTGAGCTGCGTTATGTCGGCAAAGTGGGCACCGGTTTCAAAGAAAAACAGCAGAAGGAAATGATGGCGCTCTTCAAGCCATTAATAACCAAAAAGAGTCCGTTCAAGGAAACGCCCGACTACAACAAACCCTCGCGGTTCCGCCCGAACCCGCCGCACGCAAATGCGACCTGGCTGAAACCGGAACTGGTATGCGAGATCAGTTTTACCGAAATCACGCAGGATGGCGTGTTCAGGCACCCGTCGTTCGAAGGTATGCGGGAGGACAAATCGGCAAAGGAAGTAGTACGCGAAATAGAAAAACCGGCTGAGGAAATGGTGGATGAACCCGAAAACACAGGGAAAGAAATCATCAGAAAACCGGCCAAAGCCAAAAGAAAAACCCTTTTGAACCCGAAGGATGAAACGCAGGTGCGGAAAATTAATGGGCATGAGGTCAAGTTCTCGAACCTGGGGAAACTCTACTGGCCCGACGATAAAATCCAGAAACGCGAATTGATCAACTACTACTATCAGGTCGCGCCATTCATTTTGCCTTACCTCGAAAACCGTCCGCTGTCGCTTAACCGCTTTCCCAACGGCATTAAAGGCAAAAGTTTTTACCAGAAAGACGTCACCGGTAAAGTACCCGACTGGATCGAAACAACACCCTACATCTCGGAAGGCGAGCACAAAAACTTCATGCTCTGCAACGACGAGGCCACACTGCTGTATATGGCCAACCTGGGGGCCATCGACGTGAACCCCTGGAACAGCCGCGTGGAAACACCCGACAACCCCGACTGGTGCCTGCTCGACCTCGACCCGGACATCGGCAACACATTCGAACAAGTGATAGAAACGGCGCAGGCTATCAAAAGCCTTCTCGATTCCCTGAGTGTACCCTCCTATTGCAAAACCTCCGGCTCAACCGGCCTGCATATTTACATTCCGCTCGGCGCCAAATACAGCTACGACCAATGCCAGCTCTTCGCCGAATGGGTGGCAGGCCAGGTACAACAGCAACTCCCCGATTTCACCAGCGTGGAGCGCCTGACCAAAAACCGCAAAGGCAAGCTCTACATCGATTACCTTCAAAACCGGCCTAAGGCCACGCTCGCCGCGCCCTATTCGGTGCGCCCGAAACCCGGCGCTACCGTTTCGATGCCACTGCATTGGGAGGAGGTAAAGAAGGGATTGCAACTGAAAGACTTCACGATCTTCAATGCGATGGAACGCATCCAGCGCGAAGGCGACCTTTTCAAACCGGTTTTGGGTGAGGGAATCGACCTCGAAGAAGTAATCGGCAAAATGGATCTGACTGCCGGCTAAAAGTCAAAATCCTCCTACTTTTTGTCAATAAATAACCAGCAAACCCCTCATTGTAGTAGTAATGTAGGGGCGACTTTTCCGTGAAAACATTTCACTTGTGCAATATGAGGTAGTAATGTAGTAATGCTTTGCTACCCTGCGGCCTCTTTGTGCTTCTACCTTTGTCGGCGATACGCAAGTATTACTTTTTCAATAATTAATTGGGCAAAGATTATTTGCCGCTTCTACTAATTTTTAATACTAACATTTATGAGCAAAAGATTTGTACTATTATGTAGTGTGCTGATGCTATATGGCCTGGTACAGACCGCCTTCGCCCAAAGCCGGCTAATCAAGGGCAAAGTGTCTGTCAAAACAAAGGGTGAAGAGCTGGTAGGCGCTACCGTAGTAGTAGAAGGCACCAATTATGCGACAATCACCGATGCAGCTGGTAATTACTCGATCGAGGTGCAACCCAACTCCGTACTAGTGGCTAGTTTCATTGGGATGATCACCCAGAAAATCCCTGTCGGTAATCAATCCGAAATCAACTTTGAACTCGAAGAATCCGTCGATAACCTCAACGAAGTAGTAGTGGTAGGCTATGGCGCGCAAAAGAAAAGCGTCGTTACGGGCGCTATTTCGAGCGTGAAAGCCTCCGATTTACAGTCAATGCCGATTAACCGTTTGGAGGAAGCGTTGCAAGGCCGGACTTCCGGCCTTACAATCGCTTCAAACTCCGGTCAACCGGGTTCGGCCGCGACCGTGCGGGTACGCGGGGTCACGACGCTGAACAACAACGATCCATTGTATGTGGTGGACGGTGTGGTAGTGGACAACGGCGGCATCGGATACCTGAACCAGTCTGATATTGAGTCGATTGAAGTATTAAAAGACGCTGCTTCCCAGGCCATCTACGGTGCCCGTGCTGCCGCGGGAGTGATTTTGGTAACCACTAAAAAAGGAAAAGCGGGCGGCATTCGGGTAAATTACAATGGCTACATCGGCGTGCAGGCACCGGCACGAAAACTCGACCTGCTCGACGCGACTCAATATGCAACGATCCGTAACGAAGCGGCAGTAAATGCAGGTCAGACGGCTCCTTACGCCAATCCCGCGACATTTGGCAAGGGTACCGACTGGCAGTCACTGATTTTCAACAACAGCGCCAAACGCCAGAACCACGAACTGAGCATCAGCGGTGGATCCGAGAAGTCAACATTCTATCTTTCATTGGGTTACCTCAACCAGGAAGGTATCGTTGCGACCGACATTTCAAAATACAAAAGAACCAGCATCCGCCTTAACTCGGAGCACAAACTGGCAAAATGGCTCACATTCGGCCAGAACCTCGGTTATGCGCACGATAAATCGGTAGGACTAGGTAATACCAACAGCGAATTCGGTGGCCCGCTGAGCTCGGCTATTAACCTTGACCCGATTACACCGGCAGTAGTTACTGACCCTACGGTGGCTAATGCGGCTCCTTATACCAACAAGGGCATCCGTCGCGATGCCAACGGTAATCCTTACGGTATTTCGCAGGCAGTAGGTCAGGAAATGAGCAACCCGCTTGCGTATATTCAAACCCGTTTAGGTAATTACAGCTGGTCGGACAACGTCGTGGGTAATGCTTACCTAATGGCCGAACCGATCAAAGGCCTGCAATTGAAATCAACCATCGGTAGCAAGCTGGCATTCTGGGGCAACGAGAGCTTCACTCCTGTTTCGTGGCTGAATGCAGCTTCGATCAATTCACAGACGAGCTTCAACCGTACCAACAATCGCCGCTTCGACTATAACCTGGAAAACACCATCTCCTACACCCGCCCTATCGGCCTGCATAATGTGAATGTGCTTTTGGGACAAGGCGCGTACCTGGATAACAACACCCGCATGACGAGCGTAACGTTCTTCAACGTCCCGGCCGACAACTTTGACGATGCTTCCCTGAATTTCAAAGTACCGGCCGACCAGCGTAACTCCGACGGCTCCGAAGGTGCAAAACACACCGTAAGCTCGCTTTTTGCCCGTTTGAACTATGATTTTGACGAAAAATACCTGGTTCAGGCATTGGTTCGCCGCGACGGCTCTTCCCGCTTCGGCTCGAACCATAAATACGGTGTATTCCCGTCGTTCTCCCTGGGCTGGGTGCTTTCGCGTGAAGCCTTCTTCCCGACCAACAATGCGGTTAACTTCCTGAAATTCCGCGGAGGTTATGGCATGGTAGGGAACGACGGTATCGGCGACTTCGCTTACCTGTCGACTATCGGCAGCGGCCGTAACTACACCATCGGTACCTCGGGCAGCTACATCATCGGATATAGCCCCAATGCCCCTGCCAACCCGGATCTGAAATGGGAACAGACCAGCCAGACCAACATCGGTTTCGACGCGACGATCTTCAACAATGTGAATGTGACTTTCGAGTGGTTCAAAAAAGCCACCAAGGATATTCTGCAAAATCCACGCATTCCGGGCTATGTAGGCGCCATTTCCAACCCGGCTGCCAACATCGCCGATATGAAAAACACGGGTGTGGAATTGGAGCTTGGTTTCCGCAAACGCCTCGGACAAGTTGATTTCTCCGTCAACGGAAACGTGTCGTACATTAAAAATGAAGTAACAAACCTAGGTAATGGTGTGCAGTATTTGTCGGGCGGCGCGAGCTTCCAGGGAGCGCCCCCGATTACGCGCACCCAGGTGGGCCAGCCGATCGGATCGTTCTTTGGTTATGTAAACCAGGGCATTTTCCAGACGCAGGAAGAAGTGGACTCACACGTTTCTGCTGAGGGCAAGAAAATCCAGCCGAATGCCAAGCCGGGCGATTTCAAATGGGCCGACCTCAACGGCGACGGTGTGATCACCGAAACCGACCGGACGTTCATCGGCAACCCTACCCCAAAATGGAACTATGGTCTGACTCTGAATGCAGCCTACAAAGGTTTCGACGTCGTGGTATTCGGCCAGGGCGTGGCAGGCAACCAGATATTCCAGGGACTTCGCCGCCTCGATATCGCCAACGCCAACTGGCAAACCGACGCCCTCGACCGCTGGACAGGCCCGGGTACTTCCACCACTTTCCCACGCATCGTGAACGGCGACCCGAACAAGAACTTTCAGAACCCGTCGAGCTTCTACCTGGAAAAAGGCGATTTCTTCCGCCTGAAAACGCTGCAAATCGGCTATTCGCTGCCTGCGGCGATCATCAGCAAAGTGGCGATGAAAAAAGCACGTGTGTACGTAATGAGCCAGAACCTGTTTACCCTCACCAAATACACCGGTTATGATCCCGAAATCGGCGGAAGCGTGCTGAGCATCGACAAGGGCATTTACCCGCAGGCGCGCAGCTTCATGGTAGGTTTGAACATTGGTTTTTAATTGATTAATACGAATAAAATGAAATTGAGATATAACAAATTCGTGACTGCCCTGGCATTTACCGCCGGTTTGCAGCTCATGTCCTGCTCCGACAGCTTCCTCGACGTGAAACCCAAGGGCCTCAACCTCGAAGCGAACTACTACCGCAACCAGGAAGAGGCGTTCAACGGCCTGGTAGCGGCCTACGACGTGGTGGGCTGGCAGGGTAACGGCTACGTTTCCACCATCGCGACAATGAATGCGGCCTCCGATGACCACTTCGCGGGCGGAGGCGGTCCGAGCGATATCATGGATTTTCAGGTCATTTCCAACTATACCCTAAACCCGACCACCGGACCACAGGGAGAATTATGGAGAAAAGGCTTCTCGGGCGTATTCCGCACCAACGCCATTCTCGAAAAACTCCCTGCGGTACCGATGGATGAAAACCTGAAAAAGCGCTACACAGCCGAGGCCAAATTCCTGCGCGGGTATTTCTATTTCGAGCTCGTAAGGTTGTTCAAGAATGTGCCGCTTTTCACTCGCACGATTTCCACGCAGGAAATGTATGATGTGCTCCAAGCAACACCGGCGGAAGTTTACGCACAGATCGAGAAAGATTTGTCGGAATCCATCGCTGATTTGCCGGTTACCATTAACGTAGCAACGGAAGGCGGCCGCGTAGGACAAGGCGCGGCGCACGCGATTTTGGGTAAAGTGTATTTGTATCAAAACAAATTTGCCCAGGCAGCGCAGGAGTTGGCGAAAGTAAATGGCACGCCAGGCGGTAACAACGCCTATGGCTACAAGCTGCTCGACAATTTCGGCGATCTTTTCAAAACCAAGAACAAGTTCAACAGCGAATCCATTTTTGAACTTTCGTATACCAATACCTCCGCCGGCGGATGGAGCTGCGTGTCGTGTACCGAAGGGAATGTGATGAACATCATTACCGGTCCGCGTGGCTACAACCGCAAGTCGGATGCAGCGCCGGACTACGTTTCGGGATGGAGCTTCCTGCCCGTCACCCCGTCGCTGTTCGAAGCGATCCATTTCGATCCGCGTTACAAAGCGACCGTGGCTAACCTCGACAGCCTCGAAAAAGCAGGCGCCGTGAGCTATGAGAAAGGTTATATGAATACGGGCTATTTCCTCGAAAAATTCGCAGGACGGCAATCCGACCGCTGGACAGGCGCGGGTGCCCCCGAGCTGAACTTTCCGCAGAACATGTACGATACACGCCTGGCCGACACCTATTTGCTGGAAGCCGAAGCCCTCGTACGCGGCTCGGGCGACCTCACCCGCGCAGCCGCCCTCCTGAATGCGGTACGCGCCCGTGTAGGCCTGAAACCGGTGGCCGCCACATTTGACAACATTAAAAAAGAACGACGCCTCGAACTCGCGGGCGAAGGCCACCGCTGGATGGACCTCGTGCGCTGGGGTGATGCGCCCGCCGTACTGGGTTCAAAAGGCTTCGTAGCCGGCAAGCATGAAATTCTTCCAATTCCTTTGCTGGAACTGGAAAACACGAAAATCGAGCAGAGTAAAGAATGGGGCGGAACAAGGTAGCGTGTTCCATACCCAGATCAGAAAGGCTTGGAGCATTGCTCTAAGCCTTTTCTTTTGACTCGTCGATATGAAAACCGAGAAAAAAGTTGAACATATTCACCTCGGTAGGCAGTTGCAATTTCTTGCGCAACCGGTAGCGGCCCACCTCCACTCCTCTCAGCGAAATGTTCATGAGCTGCGCGATTTCCTTACTGGACAGGTTCATGCGCAGGTAGGCACTCATTTTCAACTCATTGGCCGTCAGGTTCGGATATTTCTCTTTCAATGCAATGAGAAAATTGCTGTGCACGCTATCGAAATGCTTAGAGAACTGCCCCCAGTCCTTGTCGACCTTGTTTTCATCGGCCACGACCTTGATCATCTTTTTCAGGTCGTCGTTAATCTTCTCGTCCTCAGCCGTTTTGGTGATTTTAACCAGGTCGGTTTTGAGTTTGGAAAGCAACTCCGCTTTTTGCACCAAATGCATGGCTGATGTGGCCAGATCGGTGTTTTTGTGCTGGATTTCTGCTTCCAGCTTTTCGTTTTTGAGTTTGATGATCTCCTTTTCGTTCTTTTCGAGCTCCAACTGATGCAGGTATTGCAGCCGTTTCTGTTCTTCCAAATGCTTTTGCTGCTGTTGGAGGAAGCGTTTCTCCTGCCATTTATAAAACAGCCACGCCAGGCCGAGGAGCAACATTCCATAACCGAGGTATGCCCAGATCGTCTGGTACCAGGGCGGCAGGATCACAAACGAATAACCGGCTATCTCCGATTCACTGCCGAAGTTGTTGCGCGCCTTTACTTTAAAGGTGTAATGTCCCGGAGGCAAATGCGTGTATTCCTTGGAGCTGCGCGCCGACCAGTTCGACCAGTTGCCATCAAAGCCTTCCAGGAAATAGGCATATTCAATGCTGGATTGCTGGCTGAACAGAGTGGAAGAAAACTCGAAACCCACCGAATTCAAGCGGTTTGCCACACGAGGTACCTGATCTTCAGATTGCTTTTTCACATCATTCACCTCCCCGAAATATCCGCCGAAGAGCAATGAATCCGTACCGAATGAGCGCATCGCGCTGATCTGCACGTTGATATGGCTCTTGTTCTGCTTGTATTTTTTGTAATTGATATGGTAAATCCCCTTCTCGCCTCCGATGAGGATATTTTCTTCATTTAAAGGGTGAATGTATTCAAAACCGGAGACCATTTTGTGGTTGATCTCCGGGAGGAAAATGATCTTCGGGTTACCGGTGCTCATGTCGACCACGCCCAGTTCCTTCCCGCGTACAAACCAGACGTTACCAGCCTGATCTTCTTTCAGATAGCGCACGCCGAGGTTCTGAAATATGCCATTATAGTAGGCTGAAGCTATGAACCGGTCCGCAGCCGCATTGTATTCGTAAATGCCCTTTTCCGTAGCGACCAGGATCTTGTTTTTGACCTTGTATATATAATTGTTGTTCAGCGAAAGCGGCAGTCCATCCTTGTGCGTGTACAGGCGCGCCCGTGACTTTCCGTCGTCCGACAGCGTTACCCTATATACCCCACGGTAGGGATGCGACGTCCATATCACATTTTCCTCGCGGGCGTCGGTGCAAAGGAAGCGAGAAGCGACGTCAAAGCCCGCAACTGAACCCGAAGGCCTGAATGTACTGCCGTCATATTCCAGGAAATTGACCCCGTTATAATTCCCTACCGCCACTTTTTTGACCGGATATATTCTCGAGAGCGGCAAAAAGCCCCAGAAACCGTTACGCTTCTCAATCGGTCGCGCCTGATTGCCTTCCACTTCGAAAATACCCTCGTGATGCGCCATCAACAGCCGCCCGTTGATCTCGGAAAGCCCCCATACCTGCCCCCGCGAATGCTCCACGTAAGTAAATGTGCCTTTGACATAGCTCAGGTCGCCAAACTGCCCCACCGTCACCGAATACAAGCCATTGGAAGTACCTACATACAAGCGGCCTTTGTAAATTACGGAGGCATAACCCGCTTCGTCTTTGGTCGCAGCAGGGTACATGGTTTTGATCGCATTATCATAAGCAATGAAGTCGATGCCGTTATCAAGGCCCAGCCACAGGTTTTTGTCCTGATCGCGGAAAACGCTGAGCACATTGTTGTTCTGCAAACCATCGGCCCGGGCGAAGCGGTGTACAAATTCCCCCTCGTTGGTGACGATGTAACAGCCGCCCAGGCTGGTCGCAAGGGCTATCAGCTTGTCGTTCACCCGCGTTGCGGCGTAAATTCGCTCGCCTTTTATCTCGTCGATGAATGCGGATTGCAGGCGGGTAGCGCGCTCGCCCGACAGCTTGTACAGGCCGGCGTCCATTGTGACGAGTAACGCATTCTCCTTGTCGACAGGTAGCAAACCGGTAGTGAGGTATTCGGCAGGCAGCTCGCCTATCGTAATCCAGGGAATCCAGCGGCCATTATCATAGCGTAACAGACCGCTCGCAGCATCCTGTGCCACTGCAGTGCCATTGCAAACACCCATAAAGCGCCAATGCGAGCCGCCGCTGAAAACGCTGATCGCGTTATCCTGATACACAAAAATGCGGTTGCTGGCCCTGAAAAACACGCTTCCATTGAGCACAGCCACGTTCCAGATGTCGGCAAAACCACGGTCGCGCTCATGCACGAGGTTGCGCAGGGAGACATAATGCAAAGCGCCTTGCTGATCGGGCGTGAAGTAGCCAAATTCGTTCTCACCGCCAATGTAAATGCGGTTATCCGCACCAATTTCCATCGACCGCACCTTCGTTTTATTCGGCAACGGATAAGTCCGCCAGTAGACGCCGTCGAAAGTGAGCAGGCCCTCGTTGTTGGCAAAATACATCACGCCATTCCTTCCCTGGCGGATTGCCCAGTTCTGGGTTCCGGCGTGGTACGTTTGCTTGGAATAGTTAACCACTTCGGGCAAGCCGATGGTATTCTGGGCATGCAGTTGCGGAATTAACGAGAAGAAGGAAAGCAAAATGGCGACTCGTATCATATTCCAGCATTGCAGTGCACCGATGTGAGGATTGACGTAGTAAAGAACTGCGCCAGGGCATTTATTTCGCAATTTTTGTAGGGTTGTTGTAGTAATGTAGTAGCCCCATACACGCATTGTTGTGCAGGTTGTCCTACATTTGGACTCGCAATATATTACATTATTTTCAGTGTATTTCGATATGAGTTTTTGAGTTGAGGAGTCTGCGAGTCGAGCGTTCAGAGTTTATAAGTTTAGTAAAAAACACTCATGGACTTTCGACCCTAAACTAGTCGACTTACTAATTTTAAACTCATCAACTTTAAACCGCAGCGGCCCGCTCACAAACTACATTCCATGAGAATTTTCAGTTCTAAACCTGCATTGTTGTTCAGCATTTGCCTGCTTACCTGCCTGATGGCGGTCGGCCAATCGAAAAAGGTCGATTTCTGGCTCACAAATCTGGACAAATCAGCCCTGTTTCAACAGCAATCCGGCCTTGCATTTCAAAAGCTGGGCAAGAACACCACTGTCGAAACGCCGGTTGTCAGTATCAACGCGAAAAAGAAATTTCAGGAGATCGACGGTTTCGGGTTCACGCTTACCGGCGGCAGCGCGCAGCATTTGATGGGTATGAGCAAAACAGCCCGCGCCGCATTGCTGAGAGAGCTTTTCTCGACTGCCGGAAATGGAATAGGCATAGCCTACCTGCGCGTGAGCATCGGCGCCTCCGACTTGAATGAGAAGGTATTCTCCTACGATGATCTTCCGCAAGGCCAAACCGACCCTGACATGCAGCATTTCGACCTCGGCTCCGACCGCAGCGATGTGATCCCGATTTTGAAGGAGATATTAGCCATTAACCCGAAACTGAAAATCCTCGGTTCACCCTGGTCGCCGCCGGTTTGGATGAAGGACAATGGCGACACCCGCGGTGGAAGCCTCAAACCCGAGTGGTACGATGCCTATGCTAAATATTTTGTGCGCTACATTCAGGATATGCAAAAAGAGGGCATCCCTATCGACGCCATTACCGTGCAGAACGAGCCGCTACACCCCGGCAACAACCCGAGCCTGCTGATGCTGGCAAAAGACCAGGCTATTTTTGTTAAAAACCATTTAGGCCCGGCATTCGAAAAGGCCAAAATCGATGCCAAAATCATCGTTTACGACCATAATGCCGATAAACCCGAATATCCTATCTCGATTCTCGACGACCCGGAAGCCAAAAAATACGTGAATGGTTCGGCGTTCCACCTCTACGGAGGCACCATCGATGCCTTATCGAAAGTCCACGACGCGCATCCCGACAGGCACCTTTATTTTACCGAGCAATGGATGGGCGCGCCGGGTAATTTTGAAAAAGACTTTCCAAACCATATCAAGAACCTGACCATCGGCGCCACGCGCAACTGGGCCCGCACCGTGCTGGAATGGAACCTGAGCAGCAACCCGCAAAACCGCCCCTTCACCGACCGCGGTGGCTGCGACCGCTGCCTGGGCGGCGTGACGATCGACGGCGACAATGTCACACGCAATGCCGCGTATTACGTGGTCGCGCATGCGTCCAAGTTTGTGCTTCCCGGCTCGGTGCGGATCGATTCGGGAACCAATGCGACGATCGGAAGAAGCCCCGACGAGAAGCTGCTGAATGTGGCGTTTCTGAGACCCGACGGCAAAAAGGTCTTGATCGTTATGAATGATTCGGATGCAATGAAGACGTTCACAATTCAGGATGGCGGGAATTTTGTGGTGACCAGCCTGAAAGCAGGGTCGGTCGGGACGTTTGTTTGGTGATGGTTCGTTTAGATTAATTAGTGCCGATGGTTTGACAACGTTGTTTCACACCGTAGCTGTTGTTACATGCCTGGCGGCATTTTTGGAGAGTCATAAGGACGTCGGGGGCTACCAATATTACATGCCTAGCGGCATTTGCGCGAGCGCCAATCGCGTAGCGATGTAATATTCGTAGCAAAAAGACAGCCCCGCAATTTTCGGAAATCCCGTCAGGGATGCAACAGCAACCAGAACGCTCCCCGCCTAAAACGCCACTTCCCGCACACGTCCGCGAAAATCGGTAAGTACAACCTTTTTCAATCCCTCGCGCAGCAATGCTACATTTCGGCCAGATTGCGATAAGTAGCCCGAACCGTACGATAATTCGAACCGCCGCGAACGCCCATTGGCGTAAGTAGCTACCAGCACTGCGTCTTGCTCAGTAGATTTGATATAAACCATTTTACTCTCGACACCACCCGTAAACGCAAGCAACGGCCCATTATTCTGGGCGGCAACAACCAGTGACTGACCATTACTCAATCGCAAGGCCGCCATTCCCTTTGCATCGCCCGGCACAAAAACTCCGCTCTGAGCGGCATTCAACGGCTTAAAACCGCCCTTTCCGTCGCCCAGCATCAGCAAACCATTCAACCCATCGAGCCTTCCGCTGATGGACTCTGTGGCATGGCTGTTGCCGGACAGCATCAAATCTAAATGCCCGTCGTGATTGAAATCTTCCGCTAGCAAGCCGTAAACTGCGCCCATTTGGGCTGCGACGGGGAGGTATTTCAATGCAAACTTCCCGTTGCCCTTGTTTTCGAGCAGGACTGATTGCATGGTTTCGCAAATGAGTTTGCGCGCATCTTTGAGCTCTTCGGGTTTGAACACGTCGGTGATTTTCGCTTTGGAATAATCGGCGTAGTAGACGAAGCGCTTTTTGAGAAAATTCATCTGGCTCGTCATTTCGTCGCGCGGGTGCGTGGGGTAAAGGTCGTTGCCGATGTAGCGGGCAATCACCGGGTCCATAGTGCCGCTTTTATCGAAATCCTTAGCTAGCAGCGTCAATGGCTTGTCGGTGGAGGGCTTTCCTTCGCTGTTCAGGCCTACATTGCCGAGCACATAATCGGTATCGCCATCCTCGTCGAAATCGCCGGAAACCATGCTGTTCCACCAGCCGGTTGTGTTTGTCAAGCCCGTTTGTGCGCTCGCGTTGCGCAGCTTGCCCTTATCATTTTTGTAAAAAACAATGGGCATCCATTCGCCTGCTACGACGAGATCTACCCAGCCATCCTGATCGAAATCGGTCCATAATGCAGTGGTAATCATGCCGATGCTCTTGATTTCAGGGCAAACCTGGGCTGTCGCTTCCACGAACCTGCCGCCCTCGTTGCGGAGAATGTAACTTTCGCCGGGCGTCGGGTACGCGCCGGGTGCCAGCCGGCCTCCTACGAAAAGATCGAGGTCACCGTCGCGATCGAAATCGGCCGCATTTACAGTAGAGCCACTGCCCAAAAGCGGCGGTAACGCATTGGTATTTAAGCTAAAATTGCCTTTCCCATCATTATTATAGAGCCTGTCCTGATAATATCGCGAACCGGCCTCGAACTCATTGCTACCGCTCACGACGTACAAATCCCGGTCGCCATCGCCATCGGCGTCAAAGAACAGCGAACCCATATCCTCTTCATATTTCTGGTCGGTTACCAAGGCGTTTGAGCTGAAATGCTGCCGCTTGTCCTGCACAAAAACACGACCCGACTGGTTGAATGCGCCCCCGACGTAAAAATCATCGAGCCCGTCCCCATTTACATCGGCTACCGCGATGCCGGGGCCGTTTTGGGATAGCAAATGCGGGAGGAGTGGTTGTATTTTGAAATCGATATAAAGGTCATCTTTGTGCTGGAAATCGATGCCGCTGTTTTTCAATCCTGTAAATAACGGGGCATTTAACGCGTCGCCGGCAGGTTTTGGATAGTTTGCAGGAGCATTCGTTGTTGCTTTGGCATGATCCAGTTCTACAATCTGGTCGGCTTTTACATTCTTCAAAACCTGCATTCTGGAATCGGGCCAGACGATCGTCAGGCTGTCGATGTGAATGGCATTACCAAGCCCGAAATGCTCGCGGTTCGTTTCCGTCGTCGACTGATAACCACGGTAAGGCGAATGCTCGGCATATTGCTTGCCTTTGGCCGTCCAGAGCCAGATTTTCGCACCGAAGCCATCCCGGTTCAGCGCTGGCCCTTTCAGTTTGATGGTCAGTGAATGCAGGTCGGGCTTGCGTTCGGAGTGGTTTTGGTATAAAAATGCTTCCTGGTCGATGTTATTCATCGCCACATCCAGATCGCCGTCATTGTCGAAGTCGGCATAGACAGCCCCATTCGAAAACGAGGGAATATTAAAACCCCAATCTGCTGATTTGTTGGTAAATGTCAAATCGTGATTATTGGCAAAAAGGTAGTTGGGCACGTGGGCACCTTCTACCTTTTTCAATGCTTCGGCTAACTTACGGCTATCACCACTACCTGAACGCATCTGCATTTCGTACTCGGCCATGCGGTAGATCACAAAATCCCGGTTGGTAATGTCCTTGGGATAGCCGTTGGTGATCATCAAGTCTCGGAAACCGTCGTTGTCGTAGTCGGCAAACAATGCGCCCCAGCTCCAATCGGTGGCTTCCACGCCGGAATAGCGACCTATTTCGCTAAAAACGGGGCGATTCTGCCCCGGGACATTACCCTCGTTATGTTGCAGAGTGTTACGCATAAACTGCGGCTCATAACCCATCCGCAGCTCCGACAAATGCCGGTCGTAGTTCATCAGTCCGAACATATTCTTGCGGCGAACCGGGTCTTCGGGCAGCATATCCACGGTAATGAAGTCGACGAGCCCGTCGTTATCGATATCCGCCGCGTCGTTCCCCATCGCCGAGTAGCTTTGGTGTTTGAAATAAGCCGCTATTTCATTTTTGAATGTACCGTTCTGCTGGTTGATATAGAGCAGGTCATTGGAAACATAATCATTTGAAATGTAGACATCCGGCCAGCCGTCGTTGTTCACATCGGTAACGGCAATACCCAGTCCGTAACCTTCTTCCAAAATACCGGCTTCCTTCGAAACGTCGGTGAATGTGCCGTTTCCATTGTTGCGGAAAAGGCGGTCGGCATTGGCTGACGAGCCGTCGCTTACCTTTGCGCGGATGTTGTTCGGACCGCGCATATTCATCACATTGGTAACGAGGTAAGCATCCAGGTCGCCATCGTGATCGTAATCGAAGAATGCGGCTTGCGTGGTGTTGCCGCCGTAATCCAGCCCGTATGCGCTGGCTTCTTCCTTAAATGTGTTGTTTTTCTGATTGATGAAGAGCAAGTTCGATAGCTTGCCCGCCTGCGCAGGCCCCGCGCGGCAAACGTAAATGTCCAGAAAGCCGTCCGCATTGATATCCACCATCGCCACGCCCCTGGCCCAGCCTTCGGGAATTTCAATGCCCGATGTTGCGGTAATATCCTCAAATTCAATTCGCTGACCTTTGCTTTTGTTGACGTACAACTTACTCTCCGTCATATTGCCGGTGAAAAACAAGTCGGTAAGGCCGTCGTTGTTGATATCGCCCGCTCCTACCCCGCCGCCGTTGTAAAAATATTCATACGTGAGAATGTTGAGCTGGTCGTCCTCATGAAGCCGATTATTGAAATGAACACCGGTTTCATCCGGAGAAAGCAGTTCAAACAGCTTTTGATCGTCTTTTTTTGAAGTACAGGCCCCAATCAGGCAGGCAATACAAATAAAAAGAAATAGCGAGCGGATCATGGGCAAATGCGGTTACTGCGGTCTCGCGGCAGGGATTTTGGTAAAAAACCGGATTTCATACAGCTCCTGATTCTTTCCGGGAAGGTAAGGCTTCTGCGCCTTTTTTAATATCAAATGCTCATCCGACAATTTCACGATCTGAAACCCGCTCAACCGGTGGCCTGTCGAATCGGTATAAACGAGCGAATCCGCGGTTGGAAGCTGATAACGGTAAGTCTTAAACTTCTCCTTTTTTCGCTCGGTCATCACGCCATTCGCGCCATACTCGAACGTAGACCAATGTTCGTCGAATGCATTATTGGTAAAACTGAACCCATTCACAAAGTTACGGATCGAATCCGTACGCCAGACGCCTTCAAGCGCGTGCTGGCGGGTTTGGCACGAGGTCAGGAGGATGGCGGGCAGGAGGATCGTAAGCAGGGCGCGAGGTGGATGCATTGCGTTTTTAATTTTGAATGACTGAATGACTGAATGACCGAATATTTTTCTTTTAAACTATTCAATCATTCAATCATTCAATCATTCAATCATTCAATCATTCAATCATTCAATCATTCAATCATTCAATCATTCAATCATTCAATCATTCAATCATTCAATCATTCAATTATTCAATCATTCAATCATTCAATCATTA